>JALTNO010000072.1 GCA_027000645.1 Paracoccaceae bacterium
GCGCCTCGGTCACCTCGACCATCGCCATTCCCGACCGGGCCATCGTGCTGGCGGTCTCGACCCGCACGGTGACGGCCGTCACCGGCGCGACTAGCTACGACTGTGGCATCGCCGGCGAGCCCGCCAAGTTCGGCGGCTCGCTCGGGGTGGCGGCCGGCAGCACCAATGTCGGGGTCATCGGCCCGCAGGCCTTCTATGCCGATACGCCGGTCGTGCTCACCGCAAATGGCAGCAACTTCGCCGGCGGCGATGTGCGGATCGCGATCCAATACCTGCTGCCGACCGCGCCGGCAGTCTGATCTCCAACCACCACAAGGGAACAACCATGGCCCCACCGCACACCGATGCAGGTTTTGTCCGTATGCCCGAGGAAGATTTCGAAGCCATCCTCGCCCGTGCCGCCGAAAAGGGGGCACGCAAGGCGCTGGCCGATGTCGGCCTCGAGGGGCCCGAGGCGGCCATCGACATCCGCGACCTGCGCACGCTGCTGGCATCCCTCCGCATGGCGCGGCGCACCGCCTGGCAGACCGCCGTGCGGCTCGTCACCACCGGCCTGCTGCTCGCGCTGATCGCAGGGGTGGCGGTGAAGCTGAAGGTGTTGGGAATTGGAGAGTGAACATGAACGTGGACGAGATTGCCCGCGAGATCGTCGCGCGCGAGGGCGGCTTCGTGAATGATCCTGCAGACCCGGGCGGCGCCACCAAGTACGGTGTGACCATCGGCACCATGCGCGCACTGGGGCTGGACAAGACCGGCGACGGGCAGATCACGGTCGAGGACGTGAAGGCGCTCACCCGCACGGACGCCGTGCGGATCTTCCGCGACAAGTACTTTTTCGGACCTCGCATTGACCTGCTGCCCGGACCGCTCCAGCCCTCGGTGTTCGACATGCAGGTCAATGCGGGCAGCAATGCCGTGCGCATCCTTCAGCGCCTGCTCGCCGAGTTCGATGAGCCGGTGACGGTAGACGGGCTGATCGGGCCGCAGACGGCCGAGGCGGCCAAGCGTGCCTTTGACAAGGCCGGGCAATACCTGGTCGACGCCTATGCCATTGCCAGGCGCAACTACTACTTCCGCCTGGCCGACCGCAAGCCGCGCTTGCGCAAGTTTGCCCGCACCCGAGCCGGCACCAAGGGCGGCTGGATCAAACGAGCGGAAGAGTTCATGCGGCCCCGGTACCGGATGACCGAGGCCGAGTTTGCGGAAAGGGTGAAGGCATGGGGTTGATCGAGGGATTGTTCGGCTGGCTGTTGGGCGGCGGGCTGAAGGACGTGCGCGAGACCGTCGCGACGTTCCGCCCGAATGCCGAGGCGGAGGCCCGGCGCACGGCCGAGTACCGGGCCGCGGCGCTCGACCAGTTCGGCGCCGAGTTCAGCCAGCAGCGCGGCCTGTTCGACCGCATCATCGACGGCCTCAACCGCCTGCCGCGGCCCGCCATGGCGCTGGGCGTGCTGTTCCTGATCGGCTCCGCGATGGTCGACCCGGTCTGGTTTGCTTCCCGCATGCAGGGGCTTGCCCTTGTCCCCGAACCGCTCTGGTGGCTGCTCGGCGCCATCGTCAGCTTCTATTTCGGGGCCCGCCACCAGGTGAAGGCGCAGGCGTTCCAGGCCTCACTTGCCGAAACGCTGGCCCGCACCCCGCAAGTTGTGCGGAACATCGAGGAGATCCGGGCGTTGCGGG
>JALTNO010000073.1 GCA_027000645.1 Paracoccaceae bacterium
GAAGCCCATGGACAAGCAGACCGAAATCGAACTCGAGGCCGCCGCCTTCCGGCGCCTGCGCAAACACCTGATGGAAGACCGCCCCGACGTGCAGAACATCGACCTGATGAACCTCGCCGGCTTCTGCCGCAACTGCCTGAGCCGCTGGTACCAGGAGGCCGCCGCCGAACGCGGCATCGCGATGGACAAGGCGCAGGCGCGGGAAATCTTCTACGGCATGCCCTATGACGAATGGAAGGCGAAGCACCAGACCGAGGCCAGCCCCGAAAAGCAGGCCGCCTTCGAAAAGGCCTTCGCCGAAAACGTGCTGAAGAAGGAATGACCCCGGTATCGGCCGGAACGGGTGGGAGGGCACCATGCGGGCGATGATCCTCGAACGGGCGGGCGATCCGCTGGTCCTGTGCAACCTGCCCCGCCCCGCCCCCGGGCCGGGCGAAGTCCTGATCCGCGTCGAGGCCTGCGGCGTGTGCCGCACCGATCTGCACATCGTCGACGGAGAGCTGACCGACCCCGCCCTGCCGCTGGTTCCCGGCCACGAAATCGTCGGCCGCGTCACCGCAACGGACCGGGGCGTGGACGACCTGAAAGCGGGACAACGCGTCGGTGTCCCCTGGCTGGGCCGAAGCTGCGGGCACTGCCGCTACTGCCACGCAGGGCGCGAGAACCTGTGCGATGCGCCCGAATTCACCGGCTATACCCGCAATGGCGGCTACGCCGAATACTGCGTCGCCGATGCCCGATATGTCTTCGCCCTGCCCGATGACGGCGACCCGGTTGCGCTGGCCCCGCTGATGTGCGCGGGGCTGATCGGCTGGCGCAGCTTTTCGCTGGCCGGAGGCGAGGCCATCGAACGGCTCGGCCTCTACGGCTTCGGCGCCGCCGCCCACATCCTGTGCCAGATCGCCACCTGGAAGGGGATCGAGGTGCTGGCCTTCACCCGCGACGGGGACCGCGCCGCACAGGACTTCGCCCGCCGCCTCGGCGCGTCCTGGGCGGGCGGCTCGGGCGAGGCCTCGCCGAAACCGCTTGACGCCGCGATCATCTTCGCCCCCGTGGGTGCGCTGGTTCCCAAGGCGCTCAGGGATCTGCGCAAGGGCGGCCGCGTCGTCTGCGGCGGCATCCACATGAGCGACATCCCCGCCTTTCCCTATGCCGATCTGTGGGAAGAACGGCAGATCCTGTCGGTGGCCAACCTCACCCGCGCCGATGGCGAGGCCTTCTTCCCCCAGGCCGTGGCTGCCGGCGTGCGCACCGAAACGACGCCCTACCCGCTGGAGCGCGCCAACGAGGCGCTCGCCGACCTGCGCGCGGGCCGGCTGCAGGGGGCGGCGGTGCTGGTGCCGTAAGCGGCGGGCGGAGGGCAGGCAGCCGCCTGCCTGTCGAATCCGTGCCATGATGATGCCGGTTCCGCCGGCCAGCCCGATCAGTTGCATGTGACCGGCGCCGACCCGACATCTTCCATCCCCGCACCGGAGAAGGCGGCGCCCGGCCCGGCGGGGTGGGCGTGGAAGCGCCCGCCCCGTGGGGGGCGGGTCGGGCGCTGCCCGGCAAGGCCGTCACGGTCGCCATCGCCCGCGACATTCTCACCTTCGGCGCGGCGGGCGCGACGCGCTCCCGCCCTCCGCTTCCCGGCCCCCGCTCAGATGGCGGATTTCCGGCTTTCCTCGA
>JALTNO010000074.1 GCA_027000645.1 Paracoccaceae bacterium
TCGGGGCGCAGTGGGAAAAGGTGGCGCGGGCGGTCGCGCATGTGAATGCCGGCTGGATGGATCACCTTGCCGGCCCGATCGATGCCGGCCAGATCGCGTTGGGATGCGCCCTGGGCTACCTGGATTTCCGGCATGACGCCCGGAACTGGCGCCGGGGCAACGGCGCCCTGGCGGCGTGGTTCGAGACATTCGATTCGCGCCCGAGCATGGTTGAAACGCGCCCCGGGGATGCTTGACGGGGTCCTTCGGGCCACCTGTTCACATTCTGTTGTTGGAATGCGTGTGGCCACGCGGGCACAAGCGCGGCCATCTGCGACACCCTGCGCGAGTTTGACCGCTGGACGAAAGGCCCGCGTCCCGTTAGATAGCCGCCTTGAAGACGCCGCGCCACGCGCGGCGCGTTCGCATGTTTGCCCGCCACGGGCGCTGGAAACGGAGAGAACCTCGTGTCCCACGCAGAAGACCACGAAGGCACCCGGAGGGATTTCCTCTACTACGCCACTGCTGGCGCCGGTGTCGTGACCGCAGGGGCTGCCATCTGGCCCCTGATCAACCAGATGAATCCTTCGGCGGATGTTCAGGCGCTCGCGTCGATCCGCGTCGATGTCAGCGGTGTCGAACCGGGCACGCAACTGACCGTCAAGTGGCGCGGCAAGCCGGTGTTCATCCGCCGCCGCACCCCCGAAGAGATCGAAGCCGCGCGCAATACGCCGCTGGAAGACCTGGTGGACGAGGATGCGGAGAATGCCAACAAGCCCGGCGCCCCGGCCACGGATGAAAACCGGGCGCTGACCGAAGACGGCGAGTGGCTGGTGATGATCGGCGTCTGCACCCATCTGGGCTGCGTGCCGCTGGGCGACGGCTCCGGCGACTTCGGCGGCTGGTTCTGCCCCTGCCACGGGTCGCACTACGACACCGCAGGCCGCATCCGCAAGGGTCCGGCGCCGCGCAACCTGGACATCCCGGTTGCCGCGTTCGTCGATGAAACCACGATCAAGCTCGGCTGAGGGGGACTCGAGATGGCCGGTATTCCGCACGATCACTACGAGCCCAGGACGGGCTTTGAAAAATGGCTTCACGAACGTCTTCCGATCGTGAGCCTCGTCTATGACACGCTGATGATCCCGACGCCGAAGAACCTGAACTGGTGGTGGATCTTCGGCATCGTTCTTGCCTTCGCGCTGGTGCTGCAGATCGTCACCGGCGTGATCCTGGCGATGCACTACACGCCGAATGTGGACCTGGCATTCGCCAGCGTCGAGCACATCATGCGCAACGTCAGGGGCGGCTACATGCTGCGCTATGTGCATGCCAACGGCGCATCGCTGTTCTTCTTTGCCGTCTATGTCCACATCTTCCGCGGTCTCTACTACGGGTCCTACAAGTCGCCGCGGGAAGTGACCTGGATCATCGGCATGCTGATCTACCTGGTGATGATGGGCACCGCCTTCATGGGCTATGTGCTGCCCTGGGGGCAGATGTCGTTCTGGGGCGCCACGGTGATCACCGGGCTGTTCGGTGCGATCCCGCTGATCGGCGAGCCGATCCAGACCTGGCTGCTGGGCGGACCGGCGGTGGGCAACCCGACGCTGAACCGGTTCTTCTCGCTGCACTACCTGCTGCCGTTCATCATCGCGGCGCTGGTGATCGTGCACATCTGGGCCTTCCACACCACCGGCAACAACAACCCCGCCGGGGTCGAGGTGCGGCGCGGCTCGAAGGAAGAGGCCGAGAAGGACACCCTGCCGTTCTGGCCCTATTTCGTCATCAAGGACCTGTTCGCGCTGGGCGTGGTGCTGATCGTGTTCTGGGCGATCGTCGGCTTCATGCCGAACTTCCTGGGCGAGGCCGACAACTACATCGAGGCCAACCCGCTGATGACTCCGCCCGAGATCGTGCCGGAATGGTACTTCCTGCCATTCTATGCGATCCTGCGGGCGTTCACCGCGGATGTCTGGGTGGTCCAGATCGCATCCTTCGTCACCGGCGGTATCGTCGATGCCAAGTTCTTCGGCGTGATCGCCATGTTCGGGGCCATCGTGGTGCTGGCACTGGTGCCGTGGCTTGATACCTCGTCGGTGCGCTCGGGCAAGTACCGGCCGATGTTCAGGTGGTGGTTCTACCTGCTGGTCATCGACTTCGTGGTGCTGATGTGGAGCGGCAGCCAGCCGGTGGGCGGTATCGTCCCGGCGCTTTCGCTGATCGGGGCGAGCTACTGGTTCGCCTATTTCCTCGTGATCCTGCCGATCCTCGGCATCATCGAGAAGCCCGAGCCGATTCCGGCGACCATCGAGGAAGACTTCAACGCCCATTACGGCAAGCAGGAAGCGGCCGAGTGATGGAAAGGACAGGTTTCAAGATGATCAGGAAACTCGCACTCACTGCCGTCGCCGCTCTTGCCCTGAGCGGGGTCGCCGCGATGGCTTCCGAGGAGATCGAGGTCGAAGATGTCGATTTCTCGTTCGAGGGTCCGTTCGGCACCTATGACCAGCAGCAGTTGCAGCGCGGGCTGCAGATCTACACCGAGGTCTGCGCCTCCTGCCACGGTCTGAAATTCGTGCCGATCCGCACGCTGGGCGACGAGGGCGGCCCTGGCCTCGCCGAGGAGGCGGTTCGCGCCTATGCCGAACAGTTCGAGGTCTATGACCGGGAACTGGACGACACGCGTCCGGCCAAGCCGTCCGATCATTTCCCGGAATCGTCGCTGGACAACGCGCCCGACCTGAGCCTGATGGCCAAGGCGCGCAAGGGGTTCACCGGCCCCAACGGGCTGTTGATCAACCCGCTGTTCAAGGGGCAGGGCGGACCGGAATACATCTACTCGATTCTCACCGGCTATACCGGCGAGGAGAAGGAAGTGGCCGGTTCGACCTTCTACGAGAACAAGGCCTTCCCCAGCGGCTGGATCGCCATGCCTCCGCCGCTGGTAGGGGAGGACGTGGAGTTCGCCGACGGCAGCTCCAACGAGCTCGAGAAGGAAGCCGAGGACATCGCCGCCTTCCTGATGTGGACGGCCGAGCCGAAGATGATGGCCCGCAAGCAGGCCGGCTTTGTCGGCGTGCTGATGCTGGTTGTTCTCACGTCGCTTCTCTACCTGACCAACAAGCGCCTGTGGGCGCCGGTCAAGGGGAAGAAGAAGAGCGCCTGATCTTCCGCAGCGTCAGCGGCGGTTAAAGGAAGCCCCGCGGTCCGTTCGGGCCGCGGGGCTTTTCATGCGCGTGCGTCGGTGGGGGCGCTGCCCCCTCGGCCCTTGCGGGCCTCACCCCCGGAGTATTTCGGGCAAGATGAAGGGGAGAGTCACGCCGAGAGGCGGGTTCCGTCGGTCCCGCGGATGCGCGCGGTGACGATCGTGGATTCGTTTTGCGGGGTGGCGAATATCACCTCGGCGAATTGTTCGGTGCGGCCGATGGTATCGCTTTCCATCAGGACCCGGTGGGTCCGGCCGACCTGAGCGGCAAGGTGGCCTTGCACGCGGGCCTCGCCGGCGGCGCGCAGGCGGGCAGCGCGGGCCTTGATGGTCCTGCCGTCGACTTGCGGCATCCGGGCGGCGGGGGTGCCCTGGCGCGGCGAATAGGGGAAGACGTGCAGCCAGGTGAGGTTGCATTCCTCGACCAGTTTCAGGGTGTTTTCGAAATGCGCGTCGGTTTCGGTCGGAAAGCCGGCGATCAGGTCGGCGCCGAAGGTGATGTCGGGGCGCAGCTTTCGCGCCTCTTCGGTGAAGCGGATCGCGTCTTCGCGGGCATGGCGCCGTTTCATCCGTTTCAGGATCAGGTTGTCGCCATGTTGCAATGACAGGTGCAGGTGCGGCATGAGGCGGGACTCGGTGGCGATGGCCTGCATCAGGGCCTCATCGGCCTCGATCGAATCGATCGAAGAGATGCGCAGGCGCGGCAGGTCGGGGACGAGCCTGAGGATGCGCAGCACCAGGTCTCCCAGCCGTGGGCGGGCGGGCAGATCGGCGCCCCAGCTGGTCAGGTCCACCCCGGTCAGCACCACCTCGTTGTAGCCGCGGTCGGTCAGGCGCTTGATCTGTTCGACGATCACCCCGGCCGGCACGCTGCGGGAATTGCCGCGCCCGTAGGGGATGATGCAGAAGGTGCAGCGGTGGTCGCAGCCGTTCTGCACCTGCACATAGGCGCGCGAGCGGGTTCCGAAACCGTCGATCAGGTGGCCGGCAGTTTCGGAGACCGACATGATGTCGTCCACGCGCACCGGTTCGCAATCGCCGATGAGGCCGGCGGCCAGATCGCGCCAGGTTTCGGGTCGCATCTTTTCGGCATTGCCGATGACCGCGTCAACCTCGTCCATCGTGGCGAAGGTTTCGGGTTCGGTCTGCGCCGCGCAGCCGGTGACGATCAGTCGGGCCGTCGGGTGTTCGCGGCGCAGGCGACGGATTTCCTGGCGGGCCTTGCGCACGGCTTCGGCGGTGACCGCGCAGGTGTTCACGATCACGGTGCCTTCCAGCCCCGCCTCGGCGGTCATGGCCTTCATCGCCTCGGTTTCATAGGCGTTGAGGCGGCAGCCAAGCGTGGTGAATTGCGGGGCGGCGGTCATTCGGCGATACCGGCCAAGAACTGCGCCGTCAGCGTACCGGAGAAGACATGCGCGGTCGGGCCGGTCATCCACACCCCGTCCTCGCGCCAGTCGATCCACAATGTTCCCCCGTCGAGGTCGATCCGTACCTTGCGCCCGGTCAGGCCGCGGCGGGCGGCGGCCACCGCCGTGGCGCAGGAGGAGGAGCCCGAGGCCAGCGTCACGCCCGTGCCGCGTTCCCATACCCGCATGCGGATATGGTCGCGCCCCACGATCCGGGCCACCTGCACGTTGGTGCGCTGCGGAAACAGCGGGTGGGTTTCGATACGCGGGCCGAAGCTTTCCAGCGGCACGGCCTCAGCGTCTTCCACGAAGAAGGTGCAGTGGGGGTTGCCCATGCCGGTTGCGGTCGGGGCGCCGTCGATGGGAAGCTCGAGCGTATCCACGGGTTCGGACAGGGGGATTTCGTCCCAGCGCAGCCCCGGTTGTCCCATGTTGACCGCCGTCAGCCCGTCGCCCGCATCGCGCGCCACAAGCAGGCCATGATCGGTGGAAAGGCGCAGCTCGGTCTTTCCCGTTTCATCCATCAGGAAGCGGGCGATGCAGCGGGTGGCGTTGCCGCAGGCCGCCGATCCGGACCCGTCGGCGTTGTAGAAGGTCAGGTGCGCGTCGCCCGAGCCGGCAGAGATGATCGCAAGCTGGTCGAACCCGATCCCGAAGTGCCGGTCGGCCATGGCCGAGGCCAGTCGGGGCGTGATCTGAATCGCCCGTTCGCGGGCATCCACAACGACGAAATCGTTGCCAAGCCCGTGCATCTTCATGAAGGGCAGTTCAGGGGGCGTCTGAGCGGTCATGGAGCGCATATAGCGCCGGTGCCGGAACGAATCCACCCGGGCCCGATTTTTCGTCATTTTTGGCTTGACCCTCTGGACAGGCTTTCTTAGTTAGGCCGCCTAAACGGGGCACGCGGACAGGGTGCTCCGGTTCCGTTCGGGACCTGTTTCGACGGGTCGGGCGGGCGAAGTGGGCCGTTAGCTCAGTTGGTAGAGCAACTGACTTTTAATCAGTGGGTCGCAGGTTCGAATCCTGCACGGCTCACCACTTCTTCTTCAAGGAAAACACCGCCCCGCCGCGCAGTTCATATGGCGCGGGGCAGGGTCGTCTCTATATTCCATAGCCCCAGGACGGAAACCGGCCCAGGTGCATGTCGATCCCGCGCACACCGGGCACGTTCTCGATGGCGACCCGAACCGCCTTTTCGACGAAATCGCTGTCGGCCACGCCCCAGACGCTTACCCGGCCGTTTTCGACGGTGTAGTTGACCAGATTGACCTGTGCGCCGGGAACCTCGGCCAGTGCGGCGGCGATCGCCTGCCGCAATTCCTCGTCCGAGGGAGAGGACGGGGGAAGCGCATCCTCGCCGACATGGGCCAGCGCCTGCAGAAGATTGGCCCGGGAAACGATGCCGACAACCTTTCCGTCTCTGAGCACCGGCACGCGCTTGATCCGCCGCTTTTCGAGGGTTCGGGCGATTTCGCCGACCGGCGTGTTCTCCGTCACCGTCTCCACGTTGCGGGTCATCACGTCGCCGACACGATGGCTGCGCGCCTTCAGGTATTCCTCTGCTTCGCCATCGAGATCGGCAAGAAATTCCAGCCACCAGCTCTGGCGCTTGCTGCCGCTGTCGCGAAGCCGGCGCATCAGGTCGCCTTCGCTGATCAGCCCGACAAGCAGATCGTCCCTGCCCACCACGGGCAGGGCGCTGACATGGTGATCGAGCATCAGGCGAACCGCCTTTTCAACCGTGTCTTCCGGCCTGACGGTGACGACGGCGGTGGTCATGATATCCTTGGCTTGCATGGTGAACTCCTTTTCTTTGGCAGGGTCTGGAAAACTGTTCTCATCCATCTTCCGGGCCGGTGCCCATCCGGCCCGCAGGGGCGCATGGCGCATGGCGGCATGTCCGGCGGGCATGATCGGGCCGGTTTCCCGCGGCGCCATCGTGCCGGGCGCCGGGGTTACCCGCGGATCGGGGCGATTTCGAACACGACGAAAGCCGAAATACCGAACAGGAGTTTCGAGGCGAAGCTGACGATCAGCGGCACCGCCGTCACGAAGGTCGGGCTGATCACGGGAAGCAGCACGAGGAAATTGAAGGCCCAGACCGCTGCCAGCGCGCCGACAATGACCGCGAGTTCCCAGTGCCACGTGCGAAACCGGACGGGCAGTCGCCTTGCCGCCGTCACCACTAGAATGCCGAGCAGGCCGGCCAGGGCCATGTGGACGGCCACCCCCAGCGGCGCGGCGGCGTAACGTCCGGCCGCGCCGACGGCCTCGGCAACGCCCCTTGCGACCCGAGCGGCGTCGGCTCCCGTCCCCGCCGAATAGGCCGTGATCCACAGGATTTCGGCCAGCCCGCCCGCGAGTCCGGCGAGAAGGCCAAAAGTCAGAGCGCTCCGCGCATTGCCCATGGAACGGGCCGCAGCGCGGGCATTTTCCGGGTTGGGATACATCCTGATTTCTCCTTGTCTGCGGTTGCAACGATCTGCAGCGCCCGGCAGCCATTCGGGCGTCGGGC
>JALTNO010000075.1 GCA_027000645.1 Paracoccaceae bacterium
GTCCCCGCCCGCCAGCCCGGCAATGACCGGCGCAATGCGGGCGGTTTCCTCGGCCTCGGGGACGGTGGCCGCGCCGGGGCGGGTGGATTCGCCCCCCACGTCGATGATGTCCGCCCCGGCCGCGATCATCGCCCGCGCGGCGGCCCGGGCGGCCGCGGGCGTCTGGTGCCGACCGCCATCGGAAAAGCTGTCCGGGGTGACGTTGAGGATGCCCATGATCCGCGGCCGGTCCAGCGTCAGTCCGCAAAGCGGCGCGCGCGGCGTGGTCAGGCGGTGCAAAACCTCCTCGGGGATGTCGGAGGCCGCAATGACGCGCGCCGGGCGCGAGCGCGAAAGCTGCTCGGCATGGGTGAACCACAGCGGGCCTCCTGCCAGGGGCACGGCGCCCTCGGGCCGGGACGCGCCATGCTGAACCAGCGGGCGGTAACGGTCTTCGCTCACAGTTCCGGGCTCTCCACCGATACGGCGCGCAGCGGCACGCCGGGATTGTCGGGCAGATCGGCGCCGAAGACCATCATTTCCTCGGCGTGGAAATGCGCCGCGAACCATGCCGCCAGCGCCACCGCGTCAGAGGGCTGCGCCGACGGGCCGTCAACCGCGTCGAGCACGATCTTCGACGGCGCCCAGACGCTGATCTGGCCGTGCTTCATCGCCCAGTCGAGTTCCGTCCGGGTGGCGACCACCACGCAGCGGGGATCACGCGCGGCCAGAACCCAGGCGTTCTGCTCGATCGCCAGCAGGTCGATCCGCCGCTGGGTCATCGGGTGCCCCGATTGCGGCGCCGGAGCATCGGGCGCGCCCACGCACAGGATCAGCGGCCGCCCCTGTGCCTGAAGCCGGTCGATCCAGCCCGGCAGATGGGGCGAGGCAATGGCGGCATTGGACAGATACACCAGCCGGGGATGGGGGCGGTCGTCATCATCGGGCCGGTGCCAGACCTGACCGCGCGCGCGGACGATCTCGACCCCCAGCGCGCCGGGGCCGCGGTCAAGCTTTTCGATGCGCACGAACACCCGCACCGCCTGGGGTTCGGCCAGGATGCGCTCGGCAATCCGTTCGGCCAGCGTCTCCAGCAGGTTCAGCCGCTCTTCGGCCAGTTCATGGGAAATTGCCTCGGTCACCTTGTCATAAGACAGGATGCGGTCCACGTCGTCGTCGATGGGCACCGAAAGCGGCTCCACCTCGACCACCACGTTGAAGCACACCCGCTGGGTGGTGCCGCGCTCGGACTGGAAGGCGCCGATTTCCACCTCGACCACGTGATCGCGCAGCGATATGCGGTCAAGCGGCCCGTCCCCGGCCGTGGCGCTGGCGCGCTCGGAGGGGTGGGAGAAGGCAAGGCGGATTTCGCTGCTCATGGAAGGGGTCTCATGGGACGGGAACCTCCGGGGCTGACAGGTGCGCAATGTTGTCGGCATGCCGGCACGAGAATGCGCGCGGAGCGCTGCTATAGCAGGCCCGTGCGCGCCGCACCAGCGCCGGAAAGCGTCATGGCCGGCAGAGAGTGCCGGCGGTCGCCGCGCGCGGGTGGCGTCAGCCGTTGCTCGCCGTGCGGAGCTTGGGGCGATAGAAGACATGCACGCCGATCTTCGCCGTGCGGGTGAACTTGCGCGCCCAGCGCGGCCGCACCGAGGTCGTGTGATAATAGGTCGCGCCGTCGGTCAG
>JALTNO010000076.1 GCA_027000645.1 Paracoccaceae bacterium
CCAGCTTCCCCATCCGAACCAGGGCCGTTCGTCCGCCCGCGCCAGAAGCAGGTCCTCATTGGTCCAGCGGTACGCCAGCGACTGCGCGCGCGACGGATCGAAATCGAGCGCCTGCTGCAGTATCCGCCCGGTCGGGATCAGGCCGCCGTTGCGCAGGATCGGGTAGATCACCGCGATCAGCGCAAGCACAAGCGCGACCCTGACCTGCATCCTGGGCGAGGCGAAAAGAACCAGCGGCGCGAAGGCCGCGGCGTAAAGCTGGGCGGCAAGGCTCTTGCTCAGGAACAGTACGCCGGCGAGATAGATCATTGCCAGCATGTAGCGGCTGCGGTCGGGTTCGGGCGTGCTGCGGGTCATGGCCGCGGCGGAAAGGATGGTGGCGACCAGAAAGAATGCCAGCCACAGCGCATGGGGCAGGAACACGATGGGGCGGAAGCCGCCATCGCGTATCATCTGGGAAAATTCATGCTGGAAGAATCCGTAGATCCAGGTGTTGAGCTGCGGGCTGAGGCGGATCTCGATCAGTGCCGGAACCGAATAGGCAAGCCCGGCCAGAACCAGCGCCACCAGGATCTCGCGCAGACCGCGCTCAGTCGAAAGGTATTGCCGTGCCAGAAGGAAGGGAAGCAGCACGATGCCCCGCTGCGCCACGACCGACAGCAGATCGCGGATCGTCATTCCGGGTATTCCGTCGGTGCCGGGGTGCAGGGGGTCGGCGTTCGGCCCGTACCGGAACAGGATCGGATCGCCATTGGTCAGGACCGTCGGCACCACGCCCAGCACGAACAGCACGATCAGCGCCCGCCCGGCGGTCGAATCCGGCCACAGGCGCACCGGCTTCTTCATCACGGCCACGCAGATGAAGAACGCACTCAGGCTGGCGATCGAGAACTTGTCGAGTGCCGGCACCAGCGGCAGGTCGAAACTGGCCCTGGGTGGCAGCAGCAGGTAGCCGCCGAGAATGCTCCAGATGATCGCGCGTTCCAGCGACAGGCGGCGGAACAGCACCAGGCAGACCACGGGCCAGATCAGCAGCATCAGATAGGCGAAGGTGTTGGGCATCGCTTGCGGCCGGTCCAGAAGCTTCGGTCGGTTCCAGTCTAGCCTCCCCCGTCCCTGCTGTCCCGGCCCTGTCGGACATTCGCCGAAATCCGCCTCGGGACGATGGCCGCGGGGCAACGCCCGGACCCCCTGCGCGCGCGGCCGGGGTCTTGACGGGGCCTTGACGGGGCCTGCCGGGACGGGGAACCTGTCGGCCGGAAGGCGGGGGACGCATGCGGTTCATCTTTGGTGACAGGACGGTTGCGGTCAACGTACCGACCCGCGCGGCGCTGGAGGACGAGCTCCGCCGGAGGTTTCGCGCGGGCGAAGGTTTCGCACTGGCCACCGTCAACCTGGATCACTTGGTGAAGATGGCGGCGTCCGATGATTTCACCCGCGTCTATGCCGCGCAGGATCTGGTGGTTGCCGATGGTCGCCCCGTGGTGCTGCTGTCGCGGCTGGCCGGGCGCCCGGTGGAGTTGCTGCCGGGGTCCGACCTGGTGTTGCCGCTGTGCCGGCTGGCGGTGCAGGAGGGCATGCCGGTGGCGCTGGTCGGCAGCACGCAGGCGGCGCTGGACGACGCGGCGCGGGCGCTGGAGGCGCAGGTGCCGGACCTGCGGATCGTTTTGCGCATCGCCCCCTCGACCGGGTTCGACCCGGAAGGGCCCGAGGCCGACGCGATCCTCGACCGGCTGCGCGAGCGGGGCGTGCGGCTGTGCTTTCTGGCCCTTGGCGCTCCAAGGCAGGAAACCCTGGCCCTGCGCGGTCGGGCGCGGGCGCCGGCGGTCGGCTTTGCCAGTATCGGCGCCGGGCTGGATTTCCTGGGCGGGCATCAGGTGCGGGCGCCGCTGTGGATGCGCCGGGTCGGGCTGGAATGGCTGTGGCGGGCGCTGAGCGATCCGCTGCGGCTGGGGCCGCGCTACGCCAGGTGCTTTGCCATCCTGCCGCGGCAGGTGGTGGCGGCCCTGCGCCAGCGGCGCCGGTGACGGGTCACCTGTATTCGATCAGTCGCGTCCGTTTCCCCGTCAGCCGGTTCCAGTGGAAGGTCAGCGCGCCCAAGGCTTCGGGGAATTTCGCCAGCGTGACGAAAAAGGCATATTCCCAGTCGCTCCGCCTGCCGCCACTGGCCAGGGCGATGCGGATCACCTGCACCGGCCAGGCCAGCAGCGCAAGCAGCGCCCACGGTTGGAACGGAGCCAGCAACAGAACCGCAAGCGGAAGCCCCGCCCCCCAGAACAGCGCACGGCGGGTTTCACGCAGCCAGTGCCGCTCGGGCCCTCGCCCGTGGCGGTGGGCGCCCTCGGCGAATGCATGCCCTGCGCGCCGGGCGCGGGCCCACCACTGGCCGAAGCGGGTCATGTTCGCGTCATGCAGGGTCATGTCCGCGTCCAGCCGCCAGATCTTCCACCCCCGGGCGCGCAGGCGCAGGCACAGGTCGGGTTCCTCGCCGGCGATCAGCGCATCATCATACCCGCCCACCGCCTGCAGGGCGTCGAGCCGCATCAGGGCGTCGCCTCCGCAGGCGCGGGCCTCTCCCACCGGCGTATCCCACTCGCGGTCGCACAGGCGATTGTAGACCGAGGCTTCGGGGTGGCGTTCGCGGCGTCGGCCGCAGGCAACCGCAACCTTCGGGTTGTCGCGCAGAAAGTCCGCCGCCCGTTCGATCCAGCCCGGCACCACGGAGCAGTCGCCATCCACCACCTGCACGAAATCGGCCCCGCCGCCATAGAGCCGCGCCAGTCCGGCATTGCGTGCCCGCGCGGCGGTGAAGGGGCGCGACAGGTCCAGATCGACCACCTCGGCACCGGCGGCGCGGGCGAAGTCGGAACTGCCGTCGGTGGAGCCCGAATCGACATAGATCACCCGCCGCACCCGCCCATTCAGCGAGGCGAGGCAGGCTCCCAGCCGCGCGCCTTCGTTGCGACCGATGACCACGGCATCGATGATGGGATCGGCCATGCCCGGCTCCTGCTTTCCGACGCCGCCAGCCTAGAGCGTCGCGCAGTGCCGGCAAAGGGTGCAAATCGATCGGCGCAGGCGCCGGGCGCCGCCGTTTCCCGCCGGGGCGGCCGGGACATGGACAGGCCGTCGCACGCGGGGCATTATCCTTTCGCAAGAACACGGGATTTCGAACCATGCAGGGCATTTTCCCGGCGCTGATGCTGTCCCTGGCCATCGGTCTGCCGTCGTTTCTCGAAAGCTGTTCGTCCGAGAGAAGCGATATCGCGCTGGGCGTTCTCGCGCGGGAACGGGTCGTGCTGACCGCGACCGCCAGTGCCATCGTGACCGAGTTGCCGGTGCCCGAGGGAACGGAGGTGTCCAGGGGCGATGTCCTCGTGCGGCTGGACGACCGGGTCGAACGGGCCAATCTTCAGCTTGCGCGTGCGGAACTGGCCAGTGCGCTGGCCAATCTCGAAAAGCTCAAGGCCGGCGCGCGGCAGGAGGAAATCGCCATTGCCGAGGCCCGCGTGGCCGGGGCGCGGGCGGCCCTGCAGGAGGCGCAGGCCACCTTCGAACGCGACCTTGCGCTGGCCAGGAGTAACGCGCGCTCGCAGGCCAGCGTCGACAGCGCCCGTGCCCGGCGCGATGCCGCGCGGGCCGAACTGCGCAGCGCCGAAGAGGCCCTGCGCGAACTGAGGAACGGGGCCCGCCCCGAGGAAATCCGCATGGCCAAGGCGGCCGTCGCTTCGGCGCTGGCGCGGGTCAACGTGGCCCGGCTTCACCTCGACGACCTGTCGATCCGGGCTTCGCGCGACGGGGTTCTCGACAGCCTGCCGTGGAACCTGGGCGAGCGGGTCACCGCCGGCAGCCCGGTGGCCGTGCTTCTGACGGGCGATGCACCCTTCGCCCGGGTCTACGTGCCCGAACCGGCGCGGGTGAGGATCGCCGCCGGCCAGGAGGTGACGGTGCGGGTGGACGGGCTCGAGACGCCCTTGCGCGGCACGGTGCGCTGGATCAGTGCCGACCCCGCCTTCACGCCCTATTACGCGCTCAACCAGGAGGATCGCAGCCGGCTGATGTATCTGGCCGAAATCGATCTGCCCGAATCGGCAGCCGACCTGCCGGTGGGGGTGCCCGTGCAGGTGGACATGCCTTGACCGAAACCGTCGTCAGGACATCGGGCCTCACGCGCCGGTTCGGCGACAAGACGGCCGTGAACGCGGTCGATCTGCGTATCGATCGCGGCATGATCTACGGGTTCCTCGGCCCCAACGGCAGCGGCAAGACGACCCTGATGCGGATGCTGACCGGCATTCTGCGGCCTTCCGCGGGCGAGGCCGAGGTGCTGGGCGTGCGGCTTCCCGGCAATGCCGAGCCGCTCAAGCGGCAGATCGGCTACATGACCCAGATCTTTTCCCACTACCGGGATCTCACGGTGCTGGAAAACCTGCGCTTCGCGGCGGATGTCTACGGCCTGACCCGGCGCGAGCGGCGCCGGCGCATCGACGAGCTGCTTCGGATCTACGACCTGACCGAGCAGGCGAGGCAGATGGCCGGCAGCCTCAGCGGCGGCCAGCGGCAGCGGCTGGCTCTGGCGGCGGCGGTTCTGCACAGGCCGCGGCTGCTGTTCCTGGACGAGCCGACCTCGGCGGTGGACCCGGAATCGCGCCGCGCCTTCTGGGAACAGCTTTTCGACCTCGTGGAAGAAGGCGCGACGATCATCGTGTCCACCCATTTCATGGACGAGGCCGAACGCTGCCACCGCATCGCCATTCTGGACCGCGGCCACAAGCGGGCGGACGGAGCGCCGACCGAGCTGATGGCGGCGCTTGATGCCAACGTGGTGGAAGTCGAGGGCGCCAATCTGCGGCAGGTGAAACGGGCGCTGGACGGGCAGGCGGGGATCCTTTCGACCGCCCAGATCGGCGAAAGGCTGCGGGTTCTCGTGGACAAGGCGATTGCCGATCCGGCGGGGCATGTGCGGCAGGCCGCTGCCCTGGGCAGTCCCGCATCATGCGCGGTGGTGCGCCCGAATCTCGAAGACGTGTTCGTTTCGGCAACCCGGAGGGCGGCGGCATGAAATCCCTGCGGCGCATTCTGGCGATCCTGCGCAAGGAACTGGTCCAGCTTCGGCGCGACCGCACCACCTTTGCCATGGTCGTGATGATCCCGTTCATCCAGCTCATCCTGTTCGGCTATGCGATCAACACCAACCTGCGCCATGTCCCCGTGGCCGTCGTCGATCAGAGCCGGACCGGGCTGAGCCGGGCCCTGATCCAGATGGTCGAGGCAACCCAGGTCGTGGATGTGACGATGCGCCTTGCCACGGTGGCCGAGGCGAAGCGGGCGCTTGTGGCATCGCAGGTGCGGGCGGTCCTGATCCTGCCCCCCGATCTGCCCGGCCGGGTGGCCCGCAGCCCGGCCCTGGGGCTGGCGCCGCCCGCTGCCACCGGCGCCTCGGCCGGCCGCCCCGTCGGACAGTGGCTGGTGGACAGTTCCGACACCATGGTGGCCGGTGCCATCAAGAGCCTGCGCAACATGCCGCTGTCCGAGCTGTTCCGGCAGACCGCCAACCGGGCGGTTCCGACCTTCGAGGTGGCGCTGTTCTACAATCCCGAGCAACGGACCGAGGTGAACATCGTGCCCGGACTTGTCGGGGTGATCCTGACCATGACCATGATCATGTTCACTTCGGCCGCGATCGTGCGGGAAAGCGAGCGCGGCAACATGGAGATGCTCATCAACACCCCGGTCAGGCCCTTCGAGCTCATGCTGGGCAAGATCGTGCCCTATATCGGGATCGGCCTGCTGCAGATGGCGATCATTCTCGGGCTCGGATACCTCATCTTCGACGTTCCGGTGAACGGCAGCCTGTGGGTGCTGCTGGCGGCCACGCTGCTGTTCATCCTTGCCAGCCTGTCGCTGGGTCTGGTGTTCTCGACCCTTGCGAAAAGCCAGTTGCAGGCCATGCAGATGACGGTGTTCGTGTTGCTGCCGTCGATCCTGCTGTCGGGTTTCATGTTCCCGTTCGACGGAATGCCCGGACCGGCGCAGGCGATCGCCCAGGTTCTGCCGGCCACCCATTTCATCTCGATGATCCGGGGCGTGGTGCTGCGCGACGCGGGCATGGCCGAGCTTGCCGGCGGCATGATCTGGCTGATCGGATTTTCGGCGGTCGGGCTCATCGTAGCCTCGCTGCGGTTCCGCAAGCGGCTTGACTGAGGGGGCGGGCTTGCCCGGTCCGGTCAGGAATGGCATGAACATGGCCGGGGGCTGACCGTCGCGGCACGGATCCGTCGAACCGTGACCGGTGCAATACGGAAGGTCGGGCAGGATGAAGGGCTCCTGGAGCGATTTCTTCGCGGCGCTGAGAGCGCGTGAATCGGGTGGCAATTACCAGGCCGTGAACGCGTTCGGCTATCTCGGCGCCTACCAGTTCGGCGAGGCGGCGCTGATCGACCTGGGCTATTACACCGCCGACGGCACCACCGCGAATGACTGGAACCCGGCAAGCTTCACCGGCAAGAACGGCATATATTCCAGCGCCGATTTCCTCAACGCTCCGACGGTTCAGGACATGGCCGCCGAGGCCTGGTTTTCGCTGCTGTGGAATCGCATCCGCTACTTCGACCTTGAGTTCTACGCGGGTCAGGTGATCAACGGGGTGAAGCTGACGAAAACCGGCATGATCGCGGCGGTGCATCTCAAGGGGATCGGGACCGAGGCCCATCCGGGGCTGCGCCAGTTCATCCTTTCCGGCGGACAGGTGGACGGGCAGGATGCGCTGAATACCTCGCTTTCCGAGTATCTGAAGCTGTTTGCGGGCTACGCAGCCCCTGCCTCCTTCGTGGACAATCACGACCGCGACAACGTGATCGCCGGCGGGCCGGGGCGCGACGTGCTGCGCGGGTTCGGCGGTGACGATGCGCTCGGCGGGATGGGTGCGCGCGACCGGCTGCGGGGCGGGACCGGCAACGACACGCTTTCAGGCGGCGGCGGCGCGGACCGGCTGTCGGGCGGCGCCGGGGCCGATTCGCTGAGCGGCGGGCCGGGGCACGATGTTCTCGACGGGGGCCGCGGGCGCGACGTGCTGGCCGGCGGGCGTGGGGACGACACC
>JALTNO010000077.1 GCA_027000645.1 Paracoccaceae bacterium
CGGCGATCACCGTGCCGACGCCGGTCTTCGTGTAGAAGCCCGGGATTCCGGCGCCGCCCGCGCGCATCCGTTCGGCCAGCGTGCCCTGCGGGTTGAATTCCAGCTCCAGCTCGCCGCTCAGGTACTGACGCATGAACTCGGCGTTCTCGCCCACATAGGACGAGATCATCTTCTTCACCTGCCGGGACTGGAGCAGGATGCCGATGCCGAAATCGTCAACACCGGCATTGTTCGAGGCAAAGGTCAGATCCTTGACGCCCGAGTCGCGGATGGCTTGCAGCAGCAGTTCGGGAATGCCGCAAAGGCCAAACCCCCCGGCCGCGATGAACATGCCGTCATGCAGCAGACCGTCGAGCGCCTCGGCGGCATTGGCATAGACTTTTTTCATGGAATACTCCCCAATACGCGGTGTGGCGCGTTTTTGCCGCCGCGCAGGCGGCAAGTCAACAAAGCCCGGCCGGACCAGGTATTTCTACCTATCCCCGGCAGGCGTACCGCCTTGCAATCCGGACAGGGTCGGATCAGCCCTTTCCGGCCGCGGCGTTGCGGTTTCCGGCCGTCTTTTTCCTGGCGCCCGTCTTCTTGCGCCCACCCTTTTTCGCGGCCTTTTCGGCAATCAGCTGTACCGCCATGTCCATGGTGACGTCTGCCGGTTCGACATCCCTGGGCAGGGTCGCGTTGATCTTGTCCCACTTCACATAGGGGCCATAGCGGCCGTTCATCACGTTGACCGGGCCGCCATGTTCGGGATGTTCGCCCAGTTCCTTGATCGGAGCCGCCGCGCCACCCCGGCCATTGCCACGGGCGGCCTTCTTCGCCAGTTCGTCCACCGCGCGGTTGATGCCGATGGTAAAGACGTCGTTCACGTCCTTGAGATTGGCATAGGTCTTGCCGTGCCGCACATAGGGGCCGTAGCGGCCGATCGCGGCCTCGATCATCTCGCCATCCTCCGGGTGCGGGCCGATCTGGCGCGGCAGGTTCAGCAGCATCAGCGCCTTTTCCAGGTCGATCTCGTCCAGGTCCCAGCCCTTGGGGATCGAAGCGCGCGGCGGTTTGGGGTTGTCCCCGGTGGCTTCACCCTTCTGGACGAACGGCCCGAAACGCCCCTTGCGCAGCGTCACCGGCAGACCGTCGTCATGCCCCAGCAGCTTGCCGTCGGGGCCGATCTCGTCGCTTTCGGTGCCCGGCGGCCCGAAGGGGCGGGTGTAGCGGCATTCGGGATAGTTCGAACAGCCGATGAATGCCCCGCCCGCGCGCGAGGTGCGCATGGACAGCCGCCCCTTGCCGCAAAGCGGGCATTGCCGCGGGTCGCCGCCATCGGGACGGGGGGGGTAGAGATGCGGCGCCAGAACCTCGTCGATCTTCTCCAGAACCTCCGAGATGCGCAGCTCGGACGTTTCCGCGATCGCGGCCGAAAAGTCCCGCCAGAACCGGGACAGCACGTCGCGGTAATCGGCCTCGCCGGCGCTGATGTGATCCAGCTCGTCCTCCAGCCCGGCGGTGAAGTCGTAGCTGACATAGCGCGGGAAGTAGTTGATCAGGAAGGCGGTGACCAGGCGCCCCTTGTCCTCGGGGATCAGCCGGCCCTTTTCCTTGCGCACATAGCCCCGGTCCTGGATCGTGGTGACGATGCTGGCATAGGTCGAGGGGCGGCCGATTC
>JALTNO010000078.1:0-3228 GCA_027000645.1 Paracoccaceae bacterium
CCACATACCCCCCGAGCCCTATCTGCAGCAGCGTCCACGCCTCCGGCGCGAGTCGATTCGCGAGAATGCCAAAGCTATCCAGCACAACCAGCACCAGGAACGTGAGCATGGTGATTGGCCGCCAGGATCGCTGCAGCCAAGAGCCCCCCTGCGCCTCAGCAACAACAATCTTCGTCTTGCTTTCCAGCAGCTGCTGCTCATATTGCAGCACCTGCATCGCCATCTCAGTTTGAACCCGGAACAGCTCGCTTTTGATCTTCAGCCGCTCCTCCTCGCTCGTGTGCAGCTCGTCCACCAGCCTCACGGCCGGCTCGAACACCTTGGCCACGAACCCCAGCAGCGTTGCAAGTGCCATTTCGCCTACACCTCCAGCACTCGTAGTATGTCGCCCCACCAGCCCACACCGCCACCAGCGCCAGGAATATCAGCCACAGCGGCTGCAGCATCTCAGTGCCCTCCCGTTATCCGCTCCCACACCAGCGAGAGCACCCCCGCAACGACGCTCGACACCGTGATCGTTACCGCCATGATGAAGCTGCGCTCGCTGGCCTTCCGCATCTTCCGCACAAACACTGAGTCGCGCATCTGCTCCGCGGGCTCATCCACATCCAGGCCCATCAGCCTCAGCAGGTCCTCCGCGCCTTTGCGCCCCGCCTGCTCCGCGATCGCCCTGAGTTCTCGCTCGTTTGTCACTCCCACGCCCTCGCTCAAGATGCCTCATGGCCAGCCGAAGGGCTCCTAGGGCGAGCTCAACCCAGGGGTACACCCCCTGCCGCCGTGCCACCACCCGCAAGTCATCCAGGTACTCATACGCCGCGGCTAGTCGAGCTCCGAGATCCTCCCGCTCGTAATGCGCAGGGTCCATTGCTCCTCCCCCACATACTCCTTCAGCTGCGCCAGTGCCTTCTTAGAGCTGAGCACAGCCCACTCACCGCCGAGTGCGCCAAGCTTCAGCCCAGGAGCAATACAGCCCTTGAGCTCGGTCGCGCGGTTCGCCGCGTGTATGAGGATGCCCCACCGCACACCCTCCGCCGCGAACTTCCGCACCCCCGGCCCCTCAAGTATAAACACCTCGCCAAACTTCGGCGAGGTATAGGGCTCGACGCTGTAGCGCCCCTCCGGGATGCAGCTCACATTCGACTCATTATTCCGCCAGGGCTGCTCAACCGTCCACAGCACCAGTTCGCGGTTGGGCGCGATGAGCTGCCCGAACGTCCCATACGGCCCATAGCAAAACCGCATCAGCACAAGTTCCCTCATGCCCCCCTCCTGAGCGCCTTGCGCGCAAGCTCGACAATCTGGTGCCAAATACGCGGCTTGAGCACCTCCGCGATCACCGCCACAACGAGCCCCGCGAGCACCCCGATCGCCACCTCAGTCATCGCTCAATCCCCCATCTCCATTCGCATGTTAGCATTCCGCCGTGCCTCATCCGCGACCATGAGCCGCATCCGCGCACGCTGGTATTCCGCCTGCAGCCGGTCTGCCAGCGGCCCGTCGCGCAGGTACTGCTCCGCGATGATCCGTGCTGCCCCCGCCACTACCAGCCAGGGCACCTCCGTCAGCCACTCGTTCGTGTCGGCATCCGCGTTGAGCGCGGCGCTCCGCTTGTAATACACCATGCGCACGGTGTACTGCTGGTCAGGCACCGGGTACAGCCGGAAATACTTGCCGGTGAGCGCGTAGGCGCGGGGCTTGCCACTGCCGGTAAGCTCCCGCACCAACACGTCCATCTCGTACTTCGGCAACGCCGTCAGCGTCCCATCCGACTCCTTGAGCCAGAGCGCACCGTACTCGTACTCCCGCAGGAAGTCCGTCGGCACCGCCAGCCGGTCGTCGCCAATCGTCGTGTTCGCCTCGGCTTCCTCACTGAGCAAAAACCAAGGCAGCTCCGGCTCGAGCTCCAGCTCCTGCGTAATCAGTTCCCGCACAACCGAGTCAATCTCGGCGTCCAGGTCCGTGTCGGTGTAGTTCAGCCGGGCTTTGATCCGGCTGCGCGCGGTCGCGAGGTTCACGGTTCAGCCCTCACATGCGCTTGCGCGAGCGGCCCTTGCGGGACTTCCGCTTCTTCCGGTCCTTACAAGCCATCGCTACCTCCTCCGCTTTTTCTTCCGCTTGACCTCGCCAGCATACGACTTCCCATCCTTGAAGCACAGGTGCATATACCGGCCCCCGGAGAGCTTTTTAGTGCGCACCCGCCCTCCACTTCGCACGCACCGCTCAAATGCCTTTGGCATGGCAACGCGCCTCCCTCAAGGCCACAGGTCGGCCCTGGTGACGATGATCCGCCCGGTTTCGCACACATACACCTTGACGCCATCCAGCTCCCCCACCAGCCACCGAATATGCCGACGCGTCCCATCGCGCGGATGCAGCTTCACCGCATTGCGAAAATACATCCGCGCGGACTGGCCCTCGCCCGTGGGCACCACGCTCATACTGGCATCTACCTCCGCGCAGTAGCCGTGCCACGGCTCCCCTGGCTGCTCTGGCCGCTTGATCTCAGATTTCGTCATACGCAAACGTGAGGGTCTCGGTGGGGGTTTGGCCGTTCGTCGCAGTGGACTGGACCTCGGCGAAAATCTCCAAAAAGTCGCCAATATCCACGTTCGTGCCGGTATACGGGCCTGCGCCAAGACTCAGCGGCGCGGCACTCGTATACGTAAAGGCGTCGGTATAGCCAGTGGTCGCGGTGGGCTCCGTCGGCCCGCCATACGTCGCATTGCTCTTGCACCACAGGTTGATCCCAGTGCCAAGGTTGTTTGTCCCATCGGTGTAGAACCGCAGGTTCGTAATCTCCACGCTCGGCCCCGTGGCGCCGATGTACAGCCGCAGCCACTTGACAAAGCTGAAGTCGCTACCACTGGCCGGCACCACCAGCGGGTTGTTCGTATCGACATTGGCGTCGTCCGCATTCTTGAACCGCACGGTGCCGTTGGTCTTCACAGTCTGCGTCGGCCCCGTGGTCGGCCCATTCCACTCGCGAATATCGACAGTCGCAGGCATAGCCCCGTCCTCCGATCAGTTCCAGCTATCGCTCTTGCCCGTCTCGAGCGTCCACGGACTCAAAGCCCCCGAGTCGGCGGTCCAGGAGGGAGAGGCCGCCGCCGACTCACCCTGCCACACCCCGGGCGGGAGCAGCGCCAATAGGTCCACACTCACTTGCGCTCTCCTCGTCGCCCGCACCAAAACATTGCAGCCGACGCTCAACAGCGCCCGCAGCACCAC
>JALTNO010000078.1:3238-7081 GCA_027000645.1 Paracoccaceae bacterium
CCCGCAGGTCGGCAGCAAGGCTCGCCGTCCGCGGCACCTGCAGCAGGGCGTCCACCTGCGCAAGCGCCCGCACGGTGCCACGCAGCAGCGCATCCGCCTGCAGCGCCAGTGCCTTGCTCTGCTGCACCATGGCGTCGGCCGCGGCACTCAGCGCCTGGCGCACGGCCACTGCGACATCCGCCTGCGTCGCGACCGTCGCGCCCTGCCGCTGCAGCAGCACGTCCGCCTGCACCGCAATCTGCTGCAGCTTCTCCACCAGCATATCCACCACCGCCGTGCGCAGGTAGGTCGTGGCGCCGCTGCTCTGCACGATCATATCGGCGCTGGCGACCAGCTCCGCGGTCATCCGCACCAGCAGATCCGCGCTCGTACCGAGCACCTGGCGGGCCTGCACGGCGAGGTCCGCCTGCGCGCTGCGCGTGTTCGCGGCCTGCAACAGCATGTCCGCGAGGGCCTGCAGCTGCTGCACACTCGCGATGCGCAGGTCCGCGGCGGCGCTAACGCTCTGCTGCACTCGCACAAGCAGATCGGCAAGGGCCTGCTGGCTATTAGTTCCCTGCAGCAGCGCATCGGCGCTGAGGTTGAGCTGAGCGGCAAGCTGCACCAGCGCATCGGCGAAGGCGCCCAGCTGCTGGGCCTTCGCGACCATCGCGTCGGCGCTGGCGGTCCGCAGGAGGTTCTGCTGCTGCAGCAGCGCATCGGCCGTCAGGGTGCGCGTGTAGGTGGTGGCACCGCCCGCCCCGAGCAGGAACCAGGTGCGGGGCGCCTGCACTAGCAAGCGCGGATTCTCGTGCAGTGCTTTTATCTCGGACGGCTCAAGAGCGCGCGCCCAGACGGCCACATATGACACTTGCCCATCTAGGGGGGTACCCTTGCCGCCATAGCCGATTTTGAAGGTGTACGTACCATTATCAATGGCGCCCGTCGGCGTGCCGGTACCCTCGATCAGCGTCAAGGTCCTCTGAGTACCGTCCCGGTAATACCTGGGATGCGCACCGCTTTCCCATGTGAGCGCATAGCTCATCGACGCGCCGACTGCGAATTCGTTAGACGGGGTCTCGTAATTCCAGCTAGCTGCCGCAGTGTTCCTGATCGCCGCTTTCATGCAGTTGTCGTTGCCTGTACCGAAGCCGACGTCATCGTACCGCAACGACGTGTAGTTGTCTTGCGTAGTTCCAGCGGCAGAGGCAGTACCCCATATAGTCTGATCGATGGTGGAATCAGGAGCAGACCTCACGATTACAGAGAATGCCGATAACCCGTCGAGCAGGTAGCCGACCTCGTAATAGGCTCCGGCAAATCCAGTCGCGCCTCCAAGCCGGCTGTCGTATCTTTGCTCAAGCCCGGAACTCGTCGGTCCAAAGACTTCTCCTGTCACCAGGTTGACCACATACCCTGCGTCCTGTTCTAACCAGAACAGGCCGATCAGGCCATCAGCCAGGGCGCACTTGCCGGCACGAGTCGGCTGCGCACCAGGCCATAGGCGCCTTGTCGCTACTGCCACCATCGTCAGGCCGCGTTCTGCTCGTACACCTGCGCGCTCACGGTCATGGCCGACGCGCCGTTGTTCACCACTCGGACCTTGTAGCCCTTCATGGCGGTCGGGATCTCGACAGACTTGAGCGCGGGGTCGTCCGCGCTCGTGTCGAGGCGCATGAGGAAGAGGCCGTGGTTGATCGTGTCGTACTCGTCTGCCACATCGGTGGCGGCGTCAGGGTCGCCTGCGGTCATCAGCAGGTACACGTCGAGCGTGTCGCCGGACGCAGGCGTGCCGCTGTTGTCCGCCTTGACCTGCAGGATAGCGCCGACGGCGTCCTGCCCTGGCGTCACTGCGTCGCTCGTTGCTGCGCCACCGGCCGCGACGCTTACAGTGACAGCCCCAGCCCAGTAAACCTGTCTCGCCTGCTTCGTGATCGGCATAGTCAGCTACCCCGCACGTGCGCGACCATCCACGGCTTGATCTCGGGAAGGCCCAGCTCTTCCGCCCTGCTCACGGTGCGCTGCGCGAGCGCCTTGAGCGACGCTCCCTCCGTCGCGGTCAGAACACCTGCAGCCACCAGGGCGTCGATCTGCGCGCGCGTGTTGGCATGCCCAAGGTCGATTCCCTCCCCGCCGCCCGTGATGAAGCTCATGATCCACTTCACGACGGCATCGCTTGCCGCCGCGCTCTCCAGCTTCTGGAGAATGGTGGCAGCGGCCCCTGGGTCCATGCGGGCCATCAGATCCTTGGCGGTGACCATCGTCTGCTCGATCACCGTTCTGTCTGGATTGTTCAGCGACGCTGCGACCTGCTCGTCAGTCATACCCACGTAGCCCCTACTAAGTGGGTCACTCAAGACCTCACCTCTCAGTACATCCCATCTCATCTCGTACCTCCTACAAGCAAATACCTCTCCAGGATGCACAAGCCCTGACGGCGCCCAACTCACAATACCGCTCTTTGAGCAGGTCTCTCAAAGCTGAGGCCCCACGCGAAGGCCGGGAAGGGGCGCCGGGCCATCCCACCCAGCGCCATAACGAAAGGAACCCATCAAATATTATTCATCCCACCAATGTAGGCCATCGTCCGCTCATGCTGCACCTCGAGGCCCGCCTCGGTGATCCACTCACCCTTCAGCTGATCCTCATCGGGCAGCTGAATGTTGTCGCGGGGCTTGGTATCACGCAGGTAGCGGTACTTCAGCCCCCGCGGGTTGATGATGAACATGCTGTTCGTGAACACCGGATGCACGTTCATCAGCGGGTGCGTGCGGAAGTAGATAACCCCCTGCGGCAGGATCAGCCTCTGCAGCCGCATCCCGTACACCCGAATCTCCTGGTCAAAGTTGATCCGGGTGCTGGCGCTATTCCGCACCACCTTATTGAGCGCGGTCAGCGCCCCATTCCCGCAGAAGGCCAGCCGCTCATCGCCAGCCCCAGCACCATCATAGTCAAACACCGGCGCGATAGCGTCGATGAGCTTATCCTCCGTCATCACATCCGCGCTGGTGAAGAGCCGGCGGTTGCTGGAGATAAAGTTGTTCAGCCCGCCGGTGTAGCGCTTCGGCTGCGAGCCCGACAGATCCTCGTAGGGCCGCCCGAAGAGGAACGACAGCTCCATATCCCGCGCATGATCGAACATCTTGCGCTTCTTGTCGTTCTTCACCGGGTCACCAGTGCGCAGCCGGGTCTTCGTCGCGGTGTTGGTCAGATTGTACACCGTCCGGAAGATCTGGCAGTAGTTCACCAGCTTCGTCGGGTTGCGGGTCGTGGCCTTGGGCGCCCGCGCACCTTCCTCGTGCGCATTGCCAATCTTGGTTAGGTAGTTATTGGCGCTAATCGCAACCGCCGTCGAGCCAGCAACCCCGCGCGCCACGGTAACCGACGTATCACTCGTCGGATCCGCCGTGACCTCCATCAGCTCCGACTGCCCATCATCCGTCTCGTAGAGCAGAATATCGCCCTTGACCAGATTCAGGGCGCCGGTAACCGACAGGGTCGTATCCGTCGCGAGCGCCCCCGCCGTCGCCTGAATCCGCACATGCCCAAGGGTCTCCTCGAACCAGGCGAACTCAGGGTCGTCCGTCGACTCCTCGCTCATCTTCGACAGCAGCGCCGTCAAGGGCGCAACCCCATTCGGGTTCAGCCAGAGAATAGTCTCCCGAAAGTTCTTCGGGCGCTCATCAGCGGACCAGCTACCGGTCCCGCGCAGACCTGCAATAGCCATGGCAGCTCACCTCCAGGTTCAGGGTTTACCTCACTCCTCGTGAATCAGCTCCTCCCAAATGTTGCCGGTCTGCTGCGGCTGGGGCGGCGGGGTCGGCACGGTAGGCGCAGGCCGCGCTCCCTTCCGCTCCCTCCCCA
>JALTNO010000079.1 GCA_027000645.1 Paracoccaceae bacterium
CGACCGTGGCCAACGGATTGTGGGATCTGGTCCAATGGGATGTCGAGGCCCTGCGCCCGGGCCTTCTTCTGGTCATCCTCGGGCAGTTCTCGTTCATCGCGACGATCACCACGCTGGTGATTTCGGCGCGGTTGCAGAAATTCGACCGCACGCTTGAGGAAGCGGCAATGAATCTCGGCGCCGGGCGGCTGACGGCAATCCGCACCGTCACCCTGCCCTTCCTGGGCCCGGCGATGATCGGGGCGCTTGTGGTCGCCTTCCTGATGAGCTTCGAGAACTTCAATACCACGCTGATGCTGGTCGGCTCGGACGCGCCGCTGACCATCGCCATGTTCGACCGGCTCAAGGAAGGATCGACGCCGCTTCTGAATGCGGTATCGCTGCTCCTGATGCTGGGGTCGTCCCTGCTGGCGCTGGTGATGATCCTGTTCCAGCGCCGGAAGTGACGCCCGCGCGCCCCGCGCGCGGCCCGGCTGGAACATGTCGCGATCTGTCACATTCATTTCGCCCGGATCGCAACGCGGCCCGGGAGGAGTACCGGCTCCGGTCCGCCGCGACGCGCTCTACAACAGCGAAAGCACGGCAATCGCGGTGGACATGACCACAAGAAAGATCGCAAGAGCCGTCACCGCCAGCGCCTGCCCCATCTGCCGGTTCGGGGTTGCAACCTTGAGGCGCAGCTCCTGCGCCGTTTCCGGGAATTCCAGCGCCGCCGCATTCGACCCGCTCCAGCGGTGGCGGTTTTCCCACCGGCGAAGCTCGGCCGCGTTCCAGCCGCTGATGACCAGCAGGATGACCACGATCATGATCATCGAGGACGGCACCCAGATCGTGTAGCCGCCGATGGTTTCGTCCGCGAGCGGCGCCATGTCCCACAGCCGCCCCCGCAGGTCATAGGCGGTATAGGTCACCACCTCCTTCAGCGTGGTCAGCGACCCCAGCAGGATGTTGGACAGGATGACGCCGATGGCCGCCAGCACCCGGGGCGCCTGCAGATGGGCATCCGGCGTCTCGCGCCGATCCAGCAAGCAGGCCAGGAAATTGACACCGAAAACGGCCATGCCCAGATGCGCAAGCAGTATCAGGCCCGGGCTGGCCAGCGCCGCGTTGTGCACCGCCGGAAGCTGCCAGAAGTAGAACCAGCCGACCATCAGCGCGAAGGCCAGCGGCAGCCGTGCGCCCAGCCGCAGCACGCCCCGCAACGCCGGCCCGTCCAGCGCGCGGCGCGCCGGGCGCGACAGGCCCGCAACCAGGACCGGCCAGGGGCGGGCCAGAACGAAAAGCAGCGGCCCCAGCAGGCGCAGCAGCAGATGCCCCAGCTGATGCAGCGCGAACAGCCTCTGCGCCGCCGGGGCAAGCGGCCAGTTCATGGCCACGACCCACAGGATCAGCCCCGCGCCAAAGGCCAGGTGCCGCAGCCCGTCCACGTTTTCGCGGATCAGCCGCGGCCGGCCAAGTCCGCGCAGATACAGCCCGGCCAGTCCCGCAGCGATAAGCAATGCCACGGGCGACAGGAACGGGCCGAGCGGGTCGGGAAACGCCGGCAAATCCTGCGGGCTCAGTTGCCCGGGTAGCTGGCGTAAACGCGGGTCGAGCCGTCACGCTGGATCAAGACGACGTCATAGGCCTCGCGCATGTTGCCGTAATCCATCC
>JALTNO010000080.1 GCA_027000645.1 Paracoccaceae bacterium
CAGGCCTTCGAGGGGCTGCGCATGGCCGGCCGCAAGGTCCGCGCGCCGGAAAAGACCATCGCCGTGCCCGACCACAACGTGCCGACCACGCCGGGGCGCGAAAACCCCGACCAGATGACCGAGGATTCACGGATCCAGGTCGAGGCGCTGGACCGCAACGCGCGCGAATTCGGAATCCACTACTACCCGGTGGATGACGTCCGCCAGGGCATCGTCCACATCGTCGGCCCCGAACAGGGATGGACCCTGCCGGGCATGACCGTGGTGTGCGGAGATTCCCACACCGCCACCCACGGGGCCTTCGGGGCGCTGGCGCACGGGATCGGCACCTCCGAGGTCGAGCACGTCCTCGCCACCCAGACGCTGATCCAGAAGAAGTCGAAGAACATGAAGGTGGAGATCACCGGCACGCTCGCGCCCGGTGTCACCGCCAAGGACATCACCCTGGCCATCATCGGCCGGATCGGTACTGCCGGCGGCACCGGTCATGTGATCGAATATTGCGGCGAGGCGATCCGCTCGCTGTCCATGGAAGGGCGCATGACCGTGTGCAACATGGCCATCGAGGCCGGTGCCCGCGCCGGTCTGATTGCGCCCGACGAAACCACCTTCGAATACATCAAGGGCCGTCCCCACGCGCCCAAGGGGGCCATGTGGGAAGCTGCCCTGACCTGGTGGATGACGCTCTATTCCGACGAGGACGCGCATTGGGACAAGGTGGTGACCATCGACGCCTCGGAGATCGAGCCCGTGGTGACCTGGGGCACCAGCCCCGAGGACGTGCTGCCGATCTCCGCCCGGGTGCCGGACCCGTCCGATTTCGAGGGTGGCAAGGTCGAGGCCGCCCGCCGGTCGCTGGAATACATGGGGCTGGAACCGGGCACGCCGCTGACCGAAATTGCCATCGACACCGTGTTCATCGGCTCGTGCACCAACGGGCGGATCGAGGATCTGCGCGCCGCGGCAGAGGTGCTCAGGGGGCGCAAGGTGGCCGAGGGCGTCCGGGTGCTGATCGTGCCCGGATCGGGGCTGGTGCGCGAACAGGCCGAGGCCGAGGGACTGGCCGACATCTTCCGCGAGGCCGGCGCCGAGTGGCGGCTGGCGGGCTGTTCCATGTGCCTGGCCATGAACCCCGATCAGCTGGCACCGGGGGAGCGCTGCGCCTCGACCTCCAACCGCAACTTCGAGGGCCGGCAGGGCCGGGGCGGGCGCACCCATCTGCTCAGCCCGGCGATGGCGGCGGCGGCGGCGGTGACGGGAAAGCTGACAGATGTGCGCGAACTGATGTAGGCTGGCCCGAACCTGAGCCTGGATGGGAGAGGAAAGATGAAGGAATGGCTGTTGTGGTTCGTGATGGGGCTGCTGTCGGTGCTGTTCGGGGCGGTGGTCCTTGCCTCGCCATACGTCGCCTCGCTGGCCATTACCACCGTCACCGGGGTTCTGATGATCGTCGCGGGCGGTTTCCAGATCGTCGGCGGGTTCTCCGTCGAGGGGCTGGGTTCTCGCCTGCTGACCTGGCTGATGGGGCTGATCCTCGTGATCCTCGGGTGGTCCTTCCTGTCCAATCCCCTTGCCGGTGTGCTGACGCTGGCGACCGTCGTGCTGATCCTGCTGGCCGCGGGCGGCATCGCCCGCATCGTGCTCGCCTTCAG
>JALTNO010000081.1 GCA_027000645.1 Paracoccaceae bacterium
CCACATAGGGCAGGAAGATCGCGCCGTTCGAGGCCACCCGGATGTCGGGCAGGATGATTTCCTTCTGCCCGGTCGAGGTCAGCAGGGAATTGTCGGAACTGTCCCAGATGCGGATGTTCAGCCGGTCGCCGGGCTGGATGATCTGGTTGCGCGCCCCCTGGCTGTGGCGGATCCAGTTCAGCCGTTCGTAGCTGCCGGTCGGCGGCCATTTCGCCACCACCGGCAGGAAGGCGCGGTTGACTTCGTAAAGCGCGAAATCGGCATCCGCCTGCTGGGCCCGATTGACGAATTCGGTGCTGGTGGGGGCGCCGCCGGGAAGGTCCGTGCAGCCCGAAAGGAGGAAGAGCGCAAGCGCGAGAGGTGCGAAGATCTGTCGAAGGATGCGCATGTGCCGACCTGCCTGACCGCGGGGAAAACCGTTGCATTTTCCGGGCCGCAAGATACTGGCACGGGTGGGGCGGTCAACAGCAACGGGAAACGCGATGCCATTTCCGCAGGTTCTGGTCCTCGGCGCAACAGGCCGGATCGGCACGATCCTGCGCCGTTTTCTTCCCCCCGCCGTACCGGCTGCGCGGATGCTGTGGCAGGCGCGCCGGGAGATGCCCGGCCCCGGCTGGCTGTCGCTCGATCCGCTGGCCGATGGGGCGGCGCTGGCCCGCGCGGCCGAAGGGTGCGACGCAATCCTGTGCCTTGCCGGCGTCACGCCCATGCGCGCGGAGCACGCGCCGGCAAGGATGGCCGACAACGTCGCCCTGGCGCGCGCGGCGGTGCAGGCTGCGGTGCAGGCAGCGGGGCAGGGGGGGTGCGCGCGGGTGCTGCTGGCCTCGTCGGCCGCCGTCTACGGGCGCGCAGGCGGGCTCTTGCGCGAGGATCTGCCGCCGGCGCCGGTGTCGGATTACGGCCGCGCCAAGGCCGCGATGGAGGCCGATGCCGCCGCCCTGGGCGCGCGCGAGGGGGTGCAGGTGAGCTGCCTGCGCATCGGCAACGTGGCCGGGGCAGATGCGATCCTGGGCGGCTGGCGGCCGGGCTTTGCGCTCGACTGCTTCGCCGACGGGCGCACGCCCCGGCGCAGCTATGTCGGCCCGGCCACGCTGGCGCGGGTGCTGACCGACCTGCTGGCCGCGCCCGCCCCCCTGCCGGGGGTGCTCAACGTGGCCGCCCCCGGCCTGATCGGCATGGGCGAGCTGCTCGACGCGGCGGGGCTGGACTGGACCCCGCGCCCGGCCCCGCCGCGTCGAGCAGCTCGCCCATGCCGATCAGGCCGGGGGTGCTCAACGTGGCCGCCCCCGGCCTGATCGGCATGGGCGAGCTGCTCGACGCGGCGGGGCTGGACTGGACCCCGCGCCCGGCCCCGCCCGGCGCGCTGCCCGAGGTGCAGCTTGACCTTTCGCGGCTGCTGCGCTTCACCTCTTTCGCCCCGGCCGAAAGCCGCCCCGAAACCATGGTGGCGCAGTGGCGCGCACTGGAGGAGGATGCCCCGTGACCCTGTCCAAGCGGCTTCTCGACCTGTTCTTCGCGCTATTGCTGGTGGCGCTCTTGTGGCCGCTGATCCTGGGGCTGGCGCTCTGGCTGTGGCGGCGGCAGGGCCGCCCGGTCTTCTACGTCTCGGAGCGGATGAAGGGGGTGGACGAGCCCTTCATGCTGTGGA
>JALTNO010000082.1 GCA_027000645.1 Paracoccaceae bacterium
TCTGGAGCCCGGCGGACGGGGTGACCAGCGAAACCTTCGCCTTTACCGAAGAGCCGAGCGAACAATGGATCCGCAGCCCGTTCTACCACATGATCCGCAACGGGCTGACGGAAATGCGAGTGCGCTTTGACGATATGGCGGAGGTCGGACGATTCCCGGCACTTGCCGACCTGAAGGCCCGGGGCGCCACGGATTATCTTGCTGCCTCGGTGGTTCTGGAGCGGCGCGACCCCTCCGCCGGAGTCGACCTGGACGATCTGCCGGAAGGGGTGGCGATGTCATGGACCACCGATGCGCCGGATGGTTTTTCCGAACGGCATCTCGGCCTGATCCGGGGGGCGCAGCCCTATCTTGCGCTTGCCCTGAAATCGGCGTCGAACCGGCTGATGGCGCAGCAGCTTCTGCGCGTCTACCTGGGGCGGGATGCTGGCCGAAGGGTGCTGTCGGGCGAGTTCCGGCGCGGGTCGCTGCGCGAGATCGACGCGGTGATGTGCCTGTTCGACCTGAACGGGTTTACCCAGATGGCAGAACGGCTTCCGGGGTCCGATCTCATTGCGATGCTGAACGACTATTTCGGGATAGCGGTGGAAGAGATACACCGGAACGGAGGACATATCCTGAAGTTCCTGGGCGACGGGCTGCTTGCCATGTTCGGGCATGACGACATGGGGAAGGCGGCGGATGCGGCGCTGGATGCCGCGGTGGCGTTGCGGCGCTGCATGGCGGGGCGCAACTGTGTCCGGCGCGATCGCGACCTGCCTTCGACCGAGGCGACGCTGGCGCTGCATGCCGGACGGATTCTTTATGGAAACATCGGGGCCGAGAATCGGCTCGACTTCACGGCCATCGGTCCGGCGGTCAACCTGACCGCGCGCCTGTCGGGCATGCATCGCACCGTCGGACAGGATCTCATCCTGTCGGAGGAGGTCCGGCGCCTGGCCACGCCGGGGCGGCACGACATGGTTTCCCTGGGCCGCTACATGTTGCGCGGTGTGGCCGAGCCGCGCGAACTTTTCACGGTTTACGAAGGCAGTGGCTGCGCCTGAGAAAGGCGGCCCTGGCGGCAGGGGCGATCAGAACGCCACCTCTACCCCCGGCAGGCGCAGCGCCTTGAGCATGTCGCGCAGCTCCTGCCGGGCGGCGACGTTCGAGATGTTGAGCTGCTTGACCCCGATATCCTTGAGGTCCAGCAGCGTCAGACCGCGCGGGAACAGTTCGCGGAAGATCACCCGCTCGCTGAAGCCCGGCGCGATGCGAAAGCCGATGCGTGCCGACAGCATCTTGAGCGCGCGTTCCATCTTTTCCTTGTTGACCATGCGCTGGGTGCCGACGCGGTTGCGCATCACCACCCAGTCGATCGGCTTCAGCCCGGCCTGCGCGCGCAGCTGGCGGGCGTTCCAGACCATTTCCGAATAGACCGAGGGGCCGAGAATCTTTTCGCCGCTGGGATCGGTCCGTGCCAGAAGGTCGAAATCCACGAAGCTGTCATTGAGCGGTGTGACCAGCGTATCGGCGAGCGAATGCGCCACCTGGCTGAGCCGGGTATGCGATCCGGGGCAGTCGATCAGAATGAAATCGCTGTCCGGCTCCAGCGTTGCGACCGCGGCCGACAGGCGATGGTCATAGATGTTTTCGCCGGGGCGAA
>JALTNO010000083.1 GCA_027000645.1 Paracoccaceae bacterium
TTCGCGGTCAAACCCACCTCGTCGATTCTCAGGCCGCGCCGAACCATCACCATGGCGGGCGAGGCCACCGAGATCGTCACCAAGGGCCGCCATGACCCCTGCGTCGGCATTCGCGCCGTGCCGGTGGGCGAGGCGATGATGGCCTGCGTGCTGCTCGACCACCTGCTGCTGCATCGCGGACAGGTGGGGGGCGAGATCGGCCATACCCGCGGCCGCATCGGATAGCCGGCCTTGGGCGCGATTCTCCCGATCACCTTTCCGATCTACGCCACCATCGGCATCGGCTGGCTGGTGGTGCGGCGGGGATGGTTCGCACCCGCCGACATGCGGGTGCTGGGGCGCTACGTCCTCGACATCGCCCTGCCGGCGCTGCTGTTCCACGCCGTCGCCTCCCGCAACCTGGCCGAAGCGATCCGCCCCGGCTACATGCTGGTCTATCTGGCCGGCAGCCTGGCGGCGGCGGCTGTCGCCTTTGCCTGGTTCACCGTCACCGGCACCGACAGGCCCCGCCGGGCGGCGGCCGTGATGGGGGCGACCTGCCCCAACAACGGCTTCATCGGCTATCCGGTGATGCTGCTGCTCTATCCCGATCTTGCCGGGACCATCCTTGTCCAGAACTTCCTGGTCGAAAACGCCGTGCTGATCCCGCTCGGCCTGATCCTGATGGACCTTTCCCGCCCGCATGAGGGGCTGTCCGTCCCCCGCCGCGCGGCGGCCATCCTTGCCGGGATTGCCCGCCGCCCGATGGTGATCGGCCTTGCGCTGGGGCTGGCGGTCTCGCTGATGCAGATCCCGCTGCCCGAGGCGGCCGAGCGCTTCTTCCGCCTGTTGGCGGCCTCGGCCTCGGCGGTGGCGCTGGTGGTGATCGGAGGCTCTCTCGTGGGGCTTCCCCTGCGCGGCAACCGCCTCCTCGCGGCCCAGATCGCCTCTGCCAAGCTGGTGTTGCACCCGGCGCTGGTGGCGCTTGCCGCCGCGCTGCTTGTCTCGACCGGCATGGTGGCGCTTGCGCCCCAGATGCGGGTTGCGGTGATCCTTTCGGCGGCAATGCCGATGATCGGCATCTATCCGGTGCTGGCACAGGATTACGGGCTGGAAGGCATTGCCTCGATCGCGCTGCTGCTGGCCACCTCGGCCGCCTTCGTCACCCTCGGCGCGCTGCTGTGGTGGCTGGCCTGAACCGCGGCCGAGGCCCATTTTCCCCTTGGCAAGGGGGGCGTCGATCCCGTTTACTCGGGGCCCAGAAAACCCGCGGGAACAAGTCATGAAAACCTATACCCGATCCCCCGAGGCCATCGCCGCCCTGTCACCCGAATCCTACCGCGTCACCCAGGAAAATGGCACCGAGGCCCCCGGCACCGGCGCATACCTGCACAACAGCGAACCGGGGATCTATGTCGATATCGTGTCGGGAGAGCCGCTTTTCGCCTCGACCGACAAGTTCGACGCCGGCTGCGGCTGGCCCAGCTTCACCCGGCCCGTCGAGCCCGCCAACATCATCGCCCGCGAAGACCGCAGCCTGGGCATGATCCGCACCGAGGTCCGCTCGGCCCATGGCGACAGCCATCTGGGTCACGTCTTTCCCGACGGCCCGCGCGAGGCGGGCGGGCTGCGCTACTGCATCAACTCGGCGGCGCTGCGCTTTGTCCACCGCGACGAGATGGAGGCCGAAGGCTACGGCGCATACCTGCCGCTGGTGGAGGACCGGGCATGAGCAATACCGAACGCGCCATCCTTGCGGGGGGATGTTTCTGGGGCATGCAGGAGCTGATCCGCAAGCTGCCCGGCGTGGTGCAGACCCGGGTCGGCTATTCGGGCGGCGATGTGCCCAATGCCACCTATCGCAACCATGGCAGCCATGCCGAATCGATCGAGGTGATCTTCGACCCCGAGGTGCTCGGCTATCGCCGGCTGCTGGAGTTCTTCTTCCAGATCCACGACCCGACGACGCCCGACCGGCAGGGAAACGATATCGGGCCCAGCTATCGTTCCGCCATCTTCTACCTGGACGAAAGGCAAAGGCAGGTGGCGCTGGACACCATCGCCGATGTCGAGGCCTCGGGCCTGTGGCCCGGCCCGGTGGTGACCGAGGTCGCCCCCGCCGGGGATTTCTGGGAGGCCGAGCCCGAGCACCAGGACTATCTCCAGCGCATCCCGAACGGTTACACCTGCCATTTCCCGCGCCCCGACTGGGTGCTGCCGAAACGCGACGGAACCGGCTGAAACGGCCCGCGGGCAGTGCCGCAGCCGTGGTGGTTCAGCGCGCGTGACGCTGCAACCGCGTCGCCGCCCAGCGCGCCGCATCCGCCACCGTCGGATCCGCGTCTTCCTGCAGGCCCGCCGCGATCGGGAGCAGGGCGCGATCGTCCGAATTGCCGATGGCATAAAGCACGTTGCGCACAAACCGGTTCCGCCCGATCCGCTTGATCGGGGAGCCTGAAAACCTGGCCCGGAAACCGGGATCGTCCAGCCGCGCCAGATCCGCCAGCGCCGGTGCCGTCAACCCTTCGCGGGCGGCATAGCGCATGTCGCTGGCGGCCACCGCGAACTTGTTCCAGGGGCAGGCCGCCAGGCAGTCGTCGCAGCCATAGATCCGGTTGCCCAGCAGTGGGCGCAATTCTTCGGCCACCGGCCCGTCATGCTCGATCGTGAGATACGATATGCAGCGCCGCGCATCCAGCCGGTAGGGCGCCGGGAAAGCCCCCGTGGGGCAGGCATCCAGACAGGCCCGGCACGACCCGCAATGATCCCGCTCCGGCGCGTCGGCCGGCAGCTCCAGCGTGGTGAAGACGCAGCCCAGAAAGGCCCAGTTGCCCCATTCCCGGCTGACCAGATTGGTATGCTTGCCCTGCCATCCCAGCCCCGCCGCCTGTCCCAGCGGCTTTTCGGGGACCGGGGCGGTATCGACGAAGACCTTGACCTCGCCGCCGGCCTCGGCGATCAGCCACCGCGCCAGCCGCTTGAGCCGCTTCTTGACGATGTCGTGGTAATCGCGGCCCCGCGCGTAAACCGAAATCGCGCCCGCATCCGCGCGGCCGACCGCCGCCATGGGATCTTCCCGCGGGGTATAGCTCTCGGCCAGCATGATCACCGTCCGCGCCTCGGGCCACAGGGCCGCCGGATTGCCGCGCCAGTGCATCCGCTCGGCCATCCAGCGCATCTGCCCATGATACCCGGCCGCGATGAAAGCGGCCAACCGCTCCGCCACCTCGGGCACGTCCCACGGGCGGCACAGCCGGCAGGCCACGAACCCCTCTTCGAGCGCCCGCGCCACCAGCCGATCCTTCAGCCCCTCAGCCATTCTTTTTCTGGCCGCAAATATCCTCGGGGGGAATCGCCGCAGGCGATGGGGGGCAGACAGCCCCCCGCCCCGGCCGCGGTTCAGAAATCCAGATCGGCATAATGCGCAGGCGGCGGAAAGCCGGGAACCTGATCGGCCAGGATCGACCGGAAGGCGGGACGCGACTTGATCTTGGCATACCAGTCCTTCACCGCCGGCTGACGGTTCCAGTCAACATCGGAAATGTAGTCGAGGGCACTCAGATGTGCGGCCGCGGCGAAATCGGCCAGCGTCATCACGTCGCCCGCCAGCCACCGCCGCTGATCCAGAAGCCACGCCATGTAGTCCAGATGATACTTGATCGCCCGGGCGCCCGCCTTCACGTTGCGGCTGTCGGGATAGCCTTCGCCGGTGATCTTCTTGTTGACGCGCTCGTAAAGCAGCTTCGAAGTCACCTCGTGGTGGAACTTGTCGTCGAACCAGCCCACCAGCCGGCGCGCCTCGAACCGGGCCGCGGGATCACTGGGCAGAAGCGGCGGCTCGGGGCGGGTCTCATCGACATATTCGCAGATTGCCGTGCTCTCGGCCATGATGCGCCCGTCCAGCCTGAGCACCGGCACCTTGGCCGCCGGATTGCGGCGCAGGAAATCCGGGTCCCGCTCCCAGTAGCGCTCCTCGACGAGTTCGACTTCGATCTTCTTCTCGGCCAGCGCCAGCCGGACCTTGCGACAGAACGGTGAAAGGGGGACGTGAAACAGTCGGGCCATTGTCATCCTGAAATTCGGCAGAAGCGTTCCCACCTTTGCCTTGGGCGCGCGGGATTTTCAATCCTCGAAACAGGCGCTTCGGCCATCTGCGCGGATCGTGGCCGCCCCGTCCATGATCGCTGCCGCCCGTCGCCGGACAAAGTCCGAAGGCGTTGCCGCCGAGCGCCCCCGGGGATCGGGCAGCACCGCCGCGATCAGGGCCGCCTGGCGCGGGGTGAGAGCCTCGGGGCCCACCCCGAAATGGCGCCGCGCCGCAGCAGCGACCCCGAACACCCCGTCGCCCATCTCGGCCACGTTCAGATAGACCTCGAGGATCCGGCGCTTGGTCCAGAAGGCCTCGACCAGCGGCGTGATCGCGGTTTCCAGCGCCTTGCGAAACCAGCTGCGCCCCTGCCAGAGGAACACGTTCTTCACCGTCTGCTGGGTGATGGTCGATGCGCCCCGGCGGGCTCCGGTTTCGATCGCCTTGCGAATCGCCTGCACGTCAAATCCCCAGTGCAGGCAGAAATTGGCATCCTCCGCCGCCACCACCGACCGGGCCACGACCGGGGCCACCTCTTCCAGCGCCACCCATTCCCGCTCCACCTGCCCTCCCAGCCGACGCTGTTCGGCCCAGATGGTCCAGGTGATCGGCGGATTCACCACCGCGAAAAGCAGCACCAGGGCAACGATCAGCAGGCACAGGGCCGCGGTCCCGCGCAGCAGGATGCGCCGGGCCGTGCGCAGCGGCCCGGGCCGGCGTTTCCCGCCTGCCGCGCGCCTGCCGCGCCGCCCCTTCCCTTTTGCCGATGACCGCCTGCCTGCCATGGGACGGCTATAGAGCAGGACGCCGCAACAGGGAACAGGTCAGGCCGGCCGGTTTCGTCACTCGGCGGGAACTGCCGATTCCCCAAGGCTCAGCGGCACCGGCAGATGCGGCAGCATCTCCTTGGGGCAGACCTGGATGAAGCTGGCCTTCTCGGTTTCCCAGTGCTGAAGGATGTCCCCGGCCTTGCGGCTGCCGGTTTCGGCGTGGTGGCGCTCGATCAGGGATTTAAGCTGGTCTTCCCAATGTTCCACGCTGACCGGGCAGGTCACCAGCGTTTCCATGTTCATCAGCTCGCGCGCCGTGCCCCGCGGGTCGTAGAGATAGGCCATGCCCCCGGTCATCCCGGCGCCGAAATTGGCGCCGATCGAGCCGAGGATCACCGCCACCCCCCCGGTCATGTATTCGCAGCCGTTGGAGCCGCAGCCCTCGACCACAACCTTCGCGCCCGAGTTGCGCACGGCAAAGCGTTCGCCCGCGCGCCCGGCGGCGAACAGATAGCCGTCGGTGGCGCCGTAAAGGACGGTGTTGCCGATGATCGTGTTTTCATCCGCCTTCAGCGGGCTGGCCATGGGCGGGCGCACCACGATGGTGCCTCCCGACAGGCCCTTGCCCACGTAGTCGTTGGCATCGCCGGAAACTTCGATCTTCAGCCCCGGCGCGGCGAAGGCGCCCAGGGACTGCCCGGCGCTGCCCTGAAGCTTCACATGCAGATGGTCGGGCTGCAGGGCGTTGCGCATGCCGAAATTGCTGACGATGTGGCTTGACACCCGGGTGCCGACGGTGCGGTGGGTATTCTGCACCGCGTAGGACAGCTGCATCTTCTCGCCGTCGCGCAGGAAGCGGGCGGCATCGCGCACGATCTCGGCATCCAGCGTGTCGGGCACCTCGTTGCGCGGCTTGTAGCGGTCATAGACGATCTCGGCCGCGCCATCGACGGTGATCAGCAGCGGGTTGAGGTCGAGATCGTCCAGATGCGCCGCCCCGCGGCTGACCTGCGCCAGCAGATCGGCCCGGCCGATCACCTCGTCGAGGCTGCGCGCGCCGATCGAGGCGAGGATTTCCCGCACCTCCTGCGCGTAGAACGTGATCAGGTTCACCACCTTGTCGGCGGTGCCGGTGAACTTCTCGCGCAGGCGTTCGTCCTGCGTGCACACGCCCACCGGGCAGGTGTTGGACTGGCACTGGCGCACCATGATGCAGCCCATGGCGATCAGCGCCGCGGTGCCGATGCCGTATTCCTCGGCCCCCATCATGGCGGCCATCACGATGTCGCGCCCGGTGCGAAGCCCGCCATCGGTGCGCAGCGTGACGCGATCGCGCAGCTTGTTCATGGCCAGCACCTGATGCGCCTCGGTCAGGCCCATTTCCCACGGCAGGCCGGCGAACTTGATCGAGGTCGCCGGGCTGGCCCCGGTGCCGCCGTTGTGCCCCGAAATCAGGATCACGTCGGCCTTGGCCTTGGCCACGCCGGCGGCGATGGTGCCGACCCCGCTGGAGGCCACCAGCTTCACCGTCACCTTGGCGCGCGGGTTGATCTGTTTCAGGTCATAGATCAGCTGCGCCAGATCCTCGATGCTGTAGATGTCGTGATGCGGCGGCGGCGAGATCAGCGTCACGCCGGGGGTGGAGTGGCGCAGCCGGGCGATGAGTTCCGTCACCTTCAGACCCGGCAGCTGGCCGCCCTCGCCGGGCTTGGCGCCCTGGGCCACCTTGATCTCGAGCTCTTCGCAGCGGTTGAGATACTCCGCGGTCACGCCAAAGCGGCCCGAGGCCACCTGCTTGATCTTGGCCGAGGGGTTGTCGCCATTGGGCTCGGGCGTGAAATGGGCCGGATCCTCGCCGCCCTCGCCGGAATCCGACTTGGCGCCGATGCGGTTCATGGCGATGTTCAGCGTCTTGTGGGCCTCGGGCGACAGGGCGCCCAGGCTCATGCCCGGCGTGACGAAGCGCTTGCGGATGGCGGTGATGGATTCCACCTCTTCCAGAGGCACCGGCTTGCCCAGCGGCTTGAAATCCAGCAGGTCGCGCAGGTGGATCGGCGGGTTTGCCTGCATGGTGGCCGAATACTTTTTCCACAGCTGGTAGGAGGCCCGGTTGCAGGCCATCTGCATCAGGTGCATGGCCGAGGCCGTCCAGGCATGGGTTTCGCCGCTGGCACGGGCCTTGTAGAAGCCGCCCACCGGCAGCATGT
>JALTNO010000084.1 GCA_027000645.1 Paracoccaceae bacterium
AAGGGGAGAATGGGATGGCAAGGAATCTGAAGGAGGCGGTGCGGCGCCACCGCGAGGCGGCGGAGGAGCTCGACAAGGCGCTGCGCGCGTGCATTGCAGCGTTGCGTGAAAAGCCGGAAAACGTGGTCGAGGGGCGCTTTCGCGTCGTGGCCGGCCGGGAGCGGGGCGAGGGGCGCCGAATGGTGAGAAAACTGCGCTGATTAGCGCCATCATCAATCCGTGAATGGGCCCTTCGGGGCATTGGCCTTCGGGACGAAGAACGGTAGTGTCCCGGCCATGACTACGGAACTCGGACATTTCGCTCTCATCCTGGCCCTGATGGTGGCCATCGTGCAAACCGTGATGCCGCTGGTTGGCGCGCACCGGAAGAATACCGCTTGGATGAATGTGGCGGAACCGGCGGCGGTGGTGCAGTTTCTGCTCGTCGCCGTCTCATTCGCGGCCCTGGTCTGGGCCTTCATTTCATCTGATTTCTCGCTGCGGCTGGTGACGTTGAACTCGCACAGCCTCAAGCCGCTGTTCTACAAGATCACCGGCGTGTGGGCGAACCATGAGGGCTCCGTCCTGCTGTGGGTGCTGATCCTGACGGCCTTCGGGGCCGGGGTGGCGGTGTTCGGGCGCAATCTGCCGCCCACTCTGCGTGCGCGGGTTCTGGGCATCCAGGGGCTGATCGGCGTGGCCTTCATCGGCTATTCGCTGTTCACCTCAAACCCGTTCCTGCGGCTGGCCCGCCCGCCGATGGACGGCGAGGGGATGAACCCCCTACTCCAGGACGTGGGGCTGGCGCTGCATCCGCCCTTCCTCTACCTCGGCTACGTGGGGCTTTCGGTTTCGTTCTCCTTCGCCATCGCGGCGCTGCTCGAGGGGCGGGTAGATGCCGCCTGGGCGCGCTGGGTGCGCCCTTGGACGCTGGCGGCCTGGATCTTCCTGAGCTTCGGCATCGGGCTGGGGTCGTGGTGGGCCTATTACGAGCTGGGCTGGGGCGGCTTCTGGTTCTGGGATCCGGTCGAGAACTCCTCGTTCATGCCCTGGCTGTTCGCGGTGGCGTTACTGCACTCGGCGATCGTGGTCGAGAAACGCGAAGCGCTGAAGAGCTGGACCATCCTGCTGGCGATCCTCGCCTTCGGCTTCTCGCTGATGGGCGCCTTTCTGGTGCGCTCCGGCGTGCTGACCTCGGTACATGCCTTCGCCAACGACCCTGCACGCGGCGTGGCGCTGCTGCTGATCCTGCTGTTCTTCGTGGGCGGTGCGCTGACGCTCTATTCCTTCCGGGCCCATGTTCTGCAGGCCAAGGGGGTATTCGGCGTAGTCAGCCGCGAAAGCGCGCTGGTGTTCAACAACGTGCTGCTGGCGGTCTCGGCGCTGGTGGTCTTCGTGGGCACCATGTGGCCACTGACGGCCGAACTGTTCACCGGACGAAAGGTATCGGTGGGCCCGCCCTTCTTCAACGCCGCCTTCACGCCTTTCGGGGTGCTGATCGTGGCCCTGCTGCCGATTGGCACGCTGCTGCCGTGGAAGCGCGCGACACTGAAGCGGGCCATCCAGCCGCTGTGGGGCGTGCTGGTGCTGGCCATCTCACTCGGCGCTCTGGCCTATGCAATCCAGACTGGCAATTCGGCGCTCGGCCCGATTGGGCTGGTGC
>JALTNO010000085.1 GCA_027000645.1 Paracoccaceae bacterium
AAGATTTCGGCGGTTTTCGCCGTCATGACGCTGGCGGCCTGCGCCGGCAGCACGGGAGGCGACGATTCCGGCGCTTCTGGCTATGCCGGCAACGCGGCGGCGGGCGATCCCACCTCTCCGGTCTATTTCCAGCAGGCGATCGGGGACCGGGTGTTCTTCGCGGTGGACCAGTCCACCCTGTCGGACGAGGCGCGGGCGACGCTCGAGGCCCAGGCCCAGTGGCTGATCAGCAATCCCGACTACACGGCGGTGATCGAGGGCCACGCCGACGAGCGCGGCACGCGCGAATACAACCTCGCGCTGGGGGCGCGGCGGGCCAACGCGGCGCGGGAGTTCCTGATTTCGCGCGGGGTCGCGCCGAACCGGCTGACCACGATCAGCTATGGCAAGGAACGCCCGGTGGAAATCTGCAGCAGCGAAAGCTGCTATTCCAGGAACCGGCGCGCGGTGACCGTTCTGGCATCGGATCTGACGGGCTGACGTGACATGCGCGGGATTGTCGTGACGCTTTCTTGCGTGCTCGCATTCGGGGCCGTGCCCGCGATGGCGCAGGATCGGGGGCAGACCCTGGCGGACATCCGCCAGGAACTGACCGTTCTTTATGTGGAAATGCAGCGCCTGAAGCGTGAACTGTCCACCACCGGCGCGCCGACGGCGAATCTCGCGCAGACCGACATCCTCGACCGCGTGGCCGCGATCGAGGCCGAATTGCAGCGCCTGACCGCCGAGACCGAGCAGCTGAGCTATCGCATCGACCGGATCGTGAAGGACGGCACCAACCGGATCGGCGATCTCGAATTCCGGCTGGTGGAGCTGGAAGGCGGCGATGTGAGCAAGCTTGGCGAAACCACCACGCTGGGCGGCGATCCCGACGTGCCGCTTCCCTTGGATGGTGGCGGGGGTCAGGGGCCGGAGACGGAACTCGCGGTCGGCGAGCAGGCCGATTTCGAGGCCGCGAACAAGGCGCTGGAAGAGGGCGACTATCAGACCGCGATCGATCTTTTCACGCGGTTCGACGCGGCCTATCCGGGCAGTCCGCTGGCGCCGCAGGCCAACCTTGCCCGCGGCCGGGCGCTGGCGGCGCTGGGCAACACCCGCGAAGCGGCACGGGCCTATCTGGCCAGTTTCACCGGCGATCCGGCAGGCGCCACGGCGCCCGAGGCACTTTATGAACTGGGTGCCGCGCTGGGCCGGCTTGGCCAGACTGCCCAGGCCTGCATCACGCTGGGAGAGGTGGGCGCGCGTTTCCCCTCGTCGGACGCGGTTCCCCGCGCCCGCGAGGAGATGGACGCGCTGGGATGCTCCTGAACGCCGAGGACGACGCGATCCTTCGCCGGGTCTGCGGCGCCTTCACCGACGCTCCGCAAAGGCGGATCGGCATTGCCGTGTCGGGCGGCGGCGATTCGGTGGCGCTCATGCACATTCTGGCCCGGGGGCTGGCGGACAGGGCGGATTTCCACCTGTTCGCGGCCACGGTCGATCACGGCCTGCGCGCGGAGGCCGCCGACGAGGCCCGCGCCGTGGCCGCGCTGGCCGGTCGGCTGGGCATTGCGCATGACGTGCTGGAATGGCGGGGCTGGGACGGCGCCGGCAACCTGCAGGCAAGGGCGCGCGCGGCGCGTTATGCGCTTCTGACCGAATGGGCGCGCCGGCGCGGGATCGAGGTTCTGGCACTTGGGCACACGGCCGACGATCAGGCTGAAACGGTGTTGATGCGCCTGGCGCGCGCCTCGGGCGTGACCGGGCTTGCCGCGATGGCGCCCGAGCGCAGGCAGGACGGGTTGATCCTGCGCCGGCCGCTTCTGGGGCTGCGCCGGGCCGAGCTGCGCGACTATCTGCGCCGCAACGATGTGCCCTGGGCCGAGGATCCGGGCAACGAGGACACCGCCTTCGACCGCATCCGCGCGCGCCGCGCGCTGGAGGACCTGGCGGCGCTGGGCATCACGGTCGAGGCGCTGACGAAGGTGGCGCAGAACATGCGCGCGGCGCGCGAGGCCCTTGAATGGCACGCGCTGGATGTCGCCCGCGAGCTGGTGCGTGTCGATGGCGGCGATCTTCTGTTCGACCTGCCGGGCTTGTCCGATCTGCCCGACGAAACCGCCCGGTTGCTTCTGGTCAGGGCGGTGCAGTGGATCGGCGGGCGTGAATACCCGCCCCGGAGCCGACCCGTGGCCGCCGCCCTGGCGGCCGCGCGGGCGGGTGAGGCCGCGACGCTTGCGGGCTGCATCCTGCGCGGCGAGGGGGACGGCACGCTGCGCATCTGCCGCGAACATGCCGCCGTGGCCGGCCTGCGCGTTCCCGTGGGCGAGATCTGGGACCGCCGCTGGAAGCTCACGCGCGCGGGCGGAGCAGAAGAGGCGGGGCTGGAAATCGGCGCGCTCGGCCCCGATGGACTGGCCGCGGTGGCAGGCTGGCGCGCGTGCGGGCGGCCGCGGGTGTCGCTGCTGGCCTCGCCGGCGGTGTGGCGGGGGGACGAACTGATCGCCGCCCCGCTGGCCGGAATGGCCGATGGCTGGCGCGCGGAACCCTGCGCAGGCGCCGGAGACTTCTTCGCCACGATTTTATCGCATTGAACCTGCCCCCAGTATCACTATTTTAGAAGCCTGCAGGCCATTTTTCCCCCGTGGCCGGAATTCTGGGAGACTTCTTCTTGGGCAACGCACGTAACATCGCCTTCTGGGTCGTTCTGTTCCTTCTGGTTCTGGCGCTCTTCAACCTGTTCAGCGGCTCGGGCGGGACGTTGCAGAGCCGCGAGATAACCTTTTCCGATTTCGTCAGCGCGGTGAACGAGGGCAAGGTCAGCCAGGTCACGCTGGATGGCGAACAGGTCCGGTTCCGCACCAAGGACGGGCAGGACTTCGTGACCATCAAGCCCGAGGACGCCCAGATCACCGACCTGCTGCTGAACAAGGACATTCCCCTGCGCGCCGAAAAGCAGGAGCAGTCGGGATTCCAGTCCTTCATCATGACCCTTCTGCCGTTCCTGCTGCTGATCGGCGTCTGGATCTATTTCATGAACCGGATGCAGGGCGGCGGAAAAGGCGGGGCCATGGGCTTCGGCAAGTCGCGGGCCAAGCTGCTGACCGAGAAGCATGGCCGCGTGACCTTCGACGACGTGGCCGGCATCGACGAGGCCAAGGAAGAACTTGAGGAAATCGTCGAATTCCTGCGCAACCCGCAGAAGTTTTCGCGCCTTGGCGGCAAGATCCCCAAGGGCGCGCTGCTGGTGGGCCCGCCGGGCACCGGCAAGACGCTGCTGGCGCGCGCCATCGCCGGCGAGGCGGGCGTGCCGTTCTTCACCATCTCCGGTTCGGATTTCGTGGAAATGTTCGTGGGCGTGGGCGCAAGCCGCGTGCGCGACATGTTCGAACAGGCCAAGAAGAACGCGCCCTGCATCGTCTTCATCGACGAAATCGACGCCGTGGGGCGCCATCGGGGCGCCGGTTACGGCGGCGGCAATGACGAGCGCGAGCAGACGCTCAACCAGCTTCTGGTGGAGATGGACGGCTTCGAATCCAACGAAGGGGTCATCATCCTGGCGGCGACCAACCGCAAGGACGTTCTGGACCCGGCGCTGTTGCGCCCGGGCCGCTTCGACCGGCAGGTGACGGTGGGCAACCCCGACATCAAGGGCCGGGAAAAGATCCTGGCCGTGCATGCGCGCAAAGTGCCGCTGGGGCCGGATGTGGACCTGCGCATCATCGCCCGCGGCACGCCCGGTTTTTCGGGCGCCGATCTGGCCAACCTCGTCAACGAGGCGGCGCTGATGGCCGCCCGCACCGGCAAGCGTTTCGTCACCATGGAGGATTTCGAGAGCGCCAAGGACAAGGTGATGATGGGGGCCGAGCGGCGCTCGATGGTGCTGACCGCCGAGCAGAAGGAAAAGACCGCCTTTCACGAGGCCGGCCATGCGGTTGTCGGCCATGTTCTGCCGCTGTGCGATCCGGTCTACAAGGCGACGATCATCCCGCGCGGCGGCGCGCTGGGCATGGTGGTGTCGCTGCCCGAGATGGACCGGCTGAACTGGCACAAGGACGAGTGTGAACAGAAGCTGGCCATGACCATGGCCGGCAAGGCCGCCGAGATCATCAAGTATGGCGAGGATCACGTCTCCAACGGGCCGGCAGGCGACATCCAGCAGGCCAGCCAGCTGGCCCGCGCCATGGTGATGCGCTGGGGCATGTCGGAAAAGGTGGGCAATATCGACTATGCCGAGGCGCATGAGGGCTACCAGGGCAATACCGCCGGCTTTTCGGTGTCTGCCCATACCAAGGAGCTGATCGAAGAAGAGGTCAAGCGTTTCATCCAGGAAGGATATGAGCGGGCCTACCAGATCCTGACCGAGCACAGGGAAGAGTGGGAGCGCCTGGCCGAGGGGCTTCTGGAATACGAGACCTTGACCGGGGAGGAGATCGAACGGGTGATGCGGGGCGAGCCGCCGCATTCCGACGATGACGGCGACAAGCCCGACGAAGGCGCGGCGGTCAGCGTTGCCTCGATCCCCCGGACCAGGCCCCGCAAGTCCCCGCCCAAGGGCGGGATGGAGCCCGAGCCCACCGCCTGACGGGCGGTGCCGGACACGACACCCCCGGAGCCCGCGCTCCGGGGGTTTTTCTTGCGGCTGCGGGCGGGCCGGGCCGAAGACGCAACCCGCCCGTTTCCGATCCGGAACCGCGCGGTGCGCGCGCGACGTTTCGGGGCCGGAACATGTCGCAATCCGGAGCCTTCCCGGCGTGGCGCGGCGTTATGGGTAGCATGACGCCGGTGCGTGCCGGCCGCGACGGACATATTTCGGGGAACCGGTTCATGAGCTACAAGACCGATATCGAGATCGCCCGCGAGGCAAGGAAGAAACCCATCCAGGAAATCGGCGCGCGGCTGGGCATCGACAGCGACCATCTTCTGCCTTACGGCCACGACAAGGCGAAGGTGAGCCAGGAACTGATCGACTCGGTACAGGCGCGCGAGAACGGCAAGCTGATCCTCGTCACCGCGATCAACCCCACCCCTGCCGGCGAGGGCAAGACCACCACCACGGTGGGTCTTGGCGACGGGCTGAACCGGATCGGGAAGAAGGCGGCGATCTGCATCCGCGAAGCCAGCCTCGGCCCCTGTTTCGGGATGAAGGGCGGGGCCGCGGGGGGCGGCTATGCGCAGGTGGTGCCGATGGAGGACATGAACCTTCACTTCACCGGCGATTTTCACGCCATCACCAGCGCCCACAACCTGCTGGCGGCGATGATCGACAACCACATCTACTGGGGCAACGAGCTGGGCATCGACGAACGCCGGGTCACCTGGCGGCGGGTGGTGGACATGAACGACCGTGCGCTGCGTGACATCGTGGTCTCTCTGGGCGGCGTGGCCAACGGATTCCCGCGCCAGACCGGTTTCGACATCACCGTGGCCAGCGAAGTCATGGCGATCCTGTGCCTTGCCCGCGACCTGGACGACCTGCAGACCCGGCTGGGCAACATCATCGTGGCCTATCGCCGCGACCGCAGTCCGATCACCTGTCGCGACCTGAAGGCGGACGGGGCGATGACGGTGCTCTTGAGGGACGCGATGCAGCCGAACCTGGTGCAGACGCTGGAGAACAACCCCGCCTTCGTCCATGGCGGGCCGTTCGCCAACATCGCCCATGGCTGCAACTCGGTCATCGCGACCACCACGGCGCTGAAGCTGGCCGACTACGTGGTGACCGAGGCCGGCTTCGGCGCCGATCTGGGGGCCGAGAAGTTCATGGACATCAAGTGCCGCAAGGCGGGGCTGGCGCCGGACGTGGTGGTGCTGGTGGCCACGGTGCGGGCGATGAAGATGAACGGCGGCGTGGCGCGCGCCGATCTGGATGCCGAGAACGTGGCGGCGGTGGCCGAGGGCTGTCCGAACCTGACCCGCCACATCGCCAATCTCAAGCTGTTCGGGGTGCCGGTGGTGGTGGCGATCAACCATTTCGTCTCCGACACCGAGGCCGAGATCGAGGTGATCCGCCAGAGCGCCGAGGCGCAGGGGGCCGAGGCGATCGTCTGCCGACACTGGGAGCTGGGTTCGGAAGGCACGGTGGAGCTGGCCGAGCGCGTGGCCCAGCTTGCCGATGCCGGCGTGGCCCAGTTCGCGCCGCTCTACCCCGACGACATGCCGCTCTTCGAGAAGATCGAGACCATTGCCCGGCGCATCTATCACGCCGACGAGGTGCTGGCCGACAAGAAGATCCGCGAGCAGCTGCGCGCGTGGGAGGATGCGGGCTTCGGTCATCTGCCGATCTGCATGGCCAAGACGCAGTATTCGTTTTCGACCGATCCGAATCTGCGCGGCGCGCCCACCGGCCACTCGGTGCCGGTGCGCGAGGTGCGCCTGTCGGCCGGCGCCGGTTTCGTGGTGGTGATCTGCGGCCAGATCATGACCATGCCGGGCCTGCCGCGCCACCCGGCGGCGGAAACCATCGGGTTGAACGACCTGGGCCAGATCGAAGGGTTGTTCTGAACCGCGAAATGGGGTTTGTGCGGCCCGGATGAGTCTGGCCCGCAGGAGCCTGAACATGGGGGAACCGATCCCGCCGGCACATTGCCGTTCGATGGCCGAACTTCGCCGGGAGATCGATGCGCTGGATCGGCGGATCGTGGCCATGCTGGCCCGCCGCGCCGCCTGCATCGACCGCGCGATCGAACTGAAGCCGTCCGAGGGCTTGCCCGCCCGGATACCGGATCGGGTGCAGGCGGTCATGGACAACATCCGCGCCGAGGCCCTCGCCACCGGGCTCGACCCGGCCCTGGCCGAGGAGATCTGGCACAAGTTGATCGAATGGTCGATCGCCCGCGAGGAGCGGGTGCTCGGTCCGCAACGCGAGGAGTATCCATGCGAGCCGCAGTGATTGATGGAAAGGGCATCGCCGCCCGGATGCGCGACGAAGTGGCGCAGGAGGCCGCCGAACTGGCCCGCGAGGGCTGGCCGCCGCGGCTGGTGTCGCTGATGGTGGGCGAAAGCGCCGCGGCGGAACTTTACGTCCGCAACCAGCGCCGCAACGCGGAATCGGCGGGCGTCGAGTTCGAGGCGCGGGAATACCCGGCCGAAACCTCGCTGGAGCAGCTCATCGGCATCGTGCAGGGGCTCAATGCCGATCCGCGCGTCAACGGCATCATCATCCAGCGGCCGCTGCCCGATCACATCCCCGTCAAGGTGCTGCAAAAGGCCGTGCATCCGCTCAAGGACGTCGAGGGGATGCACCCTGCCTCGATCGGCAACATCGTCTACAACGATCTGGCCCTGGGGCCCTGCACCGCCGTCGCGGCGGTCGAGATCCTCAAGACCCTGCCGCTGAAGATCGAGGGGCTGGAGGTCACGGTGATCGGCCATTCCGAGATCGTCGGCAAGCCCATCGCCTTCCTGCTGATGGGACTGGGGGCGACGGTGACGGTGTGCCACCACATGACCCGCCATGTCGCCATGCACAGCCGCGCCGCCGATGCCGTGTTCGTCGCGGTGGGCAGGCCGGGGCTGGTCACCGGCGACATCATCAAGCCGGGCGCGGCGCTGATCGACATCGGCATCAACCGGGTCGAGACGCCGGAGGGGGCGAAGACGGTGGGCGACGCCGATTTCGACAGCTGCGCGCAGGTGGCGGGGTGGATCACGCCGGTTCCGGGCGGGGTCGGGCCGGTGACGGTGGCCACGCTGATGAAGAACGCGGTTCTGGCGACGCGGATGCAGAAGGACCAGTACCGGGAGATGTTCGCCCGGACGGATGTATAGAGAGGACAGGCAGATGGCGGCACGGATCATCGATGGCAAGGCGTTCGCGGCGGAAGTGCGCGCGAAGGTGGCGGCGCATGTGGCGCAGCTGAAGGAGAAACATGGCATCACCCCCGGTCTTGCGGTGGTGCTGGTGGGCGAGGATCCGGCAAGCCGGGTCTATGTGCGCTCGAAGGGCCGGCAGACCGTCGAGGTCGGCATGAATTCCTACGAGCACAAGCTGCCGGCCGGGACCACGGAAGAGGAACTCCTGGGCCTGATCGGGCGGCTCAACGACGACCCGGCGGTGCATGGTATCCTGGTGCAGTTGCCGCTGCCGGATCACCTGAACGAGGCTCTGGTCATCAATGCCATCAATCCCGCCAAGGACGTGGACGGGTTCCACATCTCCAATGTCGGGCTGCTGGCGACGGGGCAGAAGGCGATGGTGCCCTGCACGCCGCTGGGCTGCCTGATGATGCTGCGCGACGTGCACGGGGATCTCTCGGGGCTTGAGGCGGTGGTGATCGGGCGCTCGAACATCGTCGGCAAGCCGATGGCGCAGCTGCTGCTGCGCGACAGCTGCACGGTGACCATCGCCCATTCGCGCACCCGCGATCTGCCGGGCGTGGTGCGCCGCGCCGATATCGTGGTGGCCGCCGTGGGCCGGCCCGAGATGGTGCCCGGCGACTGGATCAGGCCGGGGGCCACGGTGATCGACGTCGGCATCAACCGCATCGACGCACCCGAAAAGGGCGAGGGCAAGACCCGGCTGGTGGGTGACGTGCATTTCGACAGCGCCGCGCGGGTGGCCGGCGCCATCACCCCGGTGCCCGGCGGCGTGGGGCCGATGACCATCGCCTGCCTTCTGGCCAACACGCTGACCGCCTGCTGCCGGGCGCATGGTCTGCCCGAACCCGAAGGCCTGACCGCCTGAGAGGGGGCGCCGGGGGCGGCAGCGTCATGCCGCCCCGGAAAGGGCCCGGGGACGCACGCCAAGGGCGGCAAGCTGTTCGTCCACGAAGGCGGTTTCGGCAGGCGCCAGCCGCTGGTGGCGGGGATAGCGCGGCGTGGCCCGGTCGTTCAGCACCGGCGCCTCCCAGCCGGTCGTGGTGGCGAAGAAACGCGCAGCACCCTCGGCGCCGAATTCGCGCAGGTAGCCCTGCACCACCACGTCGATATAGCTCAGCAGGATCGGGTGCCGGTCGGTCGGCCGGCCATGGCGGTCCTCGGGCACCGCGTAGACCGCAATCTCGACCTTTCGCTCCAGCGGGTGAGAGACCCTGTCGGTCACGGCAAGGCGGTCATAGGCCCATTCCCGCCGGTCCAGCGCCGCCCAGTCATTGTCGGGGACGTGGACGATCATGCCGTCGATCTCGGCGCCGGGGTCGGGCAGCGCCGTCAGGAACGCCACCGGGCGCAGATCGGTGTGGCACCATGCGCGGCGCCAGCCCTTCAGCCTTGCGGGCTGCGGGTCGGGAAAGTCGTGGGTGGCGCGGTTCACGAGGCTGCCATAGCCGAAGAAACAGGGGTCTGCCATGCGGTCCACCGATCCGTTTTCCGAAACTTCGTCAATTGATGTATGTCAAACCGGTTTTTAGCCGGATATGCAATAAGCGACGATATTCGCAACGCGGGAGAGAATCGTGCGCATCACGAAACGGACCAACATCGCCGTCAGGCTGTTGATGTACTGCGCCGCCAATGGCGACCGGTTGGTCACGAAGTCGGAGATTGCCGAATGTTGCAACGTCTCCGAGAATCATCTGGCGCAGGTCATCAATCAGCTGAGCCAGCTGGGCTACCTCAGGACCCAGCGCGGGCGCAACGGCGGCATGAACCTGGCACGGCCGGCGGACCAGATCCGGATCGGGGACGTGTTCCGGCATGTCGAAGGCGGTTTGCCGATTGCCGAGTGTTTTGCCGATGCCGACAACAGCTGTCCGCTGAAGGATGCCTGCCGGTTGCGTGTGGCGCTGACGGACGCCGCGCAGGCCTTCTATGCCGCGCTGGACGAGATCACGCTGGACTCGCTGGTGTGCGACAATGTCGATCTGATCCGCATCCTTCAGCCGGTCAAATGCGCCGCGGCCTGAGGCCGGTCAGTCGCGGGCTCTGAGAACGCGGGCCGGGCGGGTGCTCAGCGGCCGCCAGGCGAAGGCGAGCCCGGCCAGAAGCGTGGCCAGTGCGCCGCCGGCGATGATGCCGACGGCCGAGGGCCAGATGACCGAATACTGCGTGTCCAGGATCCGCGTGGTGACGGCCCATCCTCCGGCGATGCCGGCAGCCAGCGCCACGGCACCCGCCGCGGCGCCGAGAAGGGCGGCGCGCAGGGCGAAGCTGCTCAGGATGCGGCGGCGGCTGGCGCCAAGGGTCCTGAGTATTGCCGCCTCGGCGGTGCGGTTTCCGGTTCCGGCGGCAGCAGCGCCGACGAGGACGAGAAACCCGCTCAGCAGCGATGCGCCGGCCGCCCACGAGGTGGCGGCAGCCAGCCCTTCGAGCAGTTCGGAGACGCGTTCGATGGCGTCGCGGACACGGATTGCGGTGATGTTGGGGAACATGCGGGCCAGATCGCGCAGGATCGGGGCTTCGGCGGATTCTTCCACATGGACTGTGGCGATGAAACTGTGCGGCGCTCCGGCAATGGCGGCGGGGTTCATGGTCAGAACGAAGCCGATTCCGGCGGTCGTGAAATCGACCTCGCGAAAGCTGGTGACGGTCGCGGTTATGTCGCGGCCCAGGATGTTGACGGTGATCGAATCGCCCAGCTTCAGCCCGATCTCGGCGGCCTCTTCGGCGGCGAAGCTGACCTGCGGCGGTCCGTCATAGCCCTTCGGCCACCACCTGCCCGCAGTCAGACGGGTCCGGGGCGGCATTTCGGCGGCATAGGTCACGCCGCGGTCGCCGGTGACGACCCAGTGATTGCCGGCCACCTCCCGCGCCGGGCGGCCGTTGATGCGGGTGACGACGCCACGCAGCATCGGAGCGGTCTGCACCTGGCGCACCGCGGGGTCGGCCTCCAGGCGGGCGCGAAAGCGGTCGATCTGGTCCTGCTGGATGTCCACGAAGAAATAGGAGGGGGCGATCTTCGGCAGGTTGCCGGTCAGTGCGTTGCGCAGATTGCCGTCGATCTGCCCGACCGCGGCCAGCACCGACAGGCCCAGCCCCAGCGACAGCACGACAGAGGTCGTGCCCTCGCGCGGGCCGGCGATCGCGGCCAGCGCCCAGCGCAATGCCGGCCGGCCCCGCGCGGCCAGGGCGGCGCCGCGGGCCAGCGCCCGGATGGCCAGCGATGCCAGCGCCAGCATGGCGAGGACGCCAATGATGCCGGCGGCGGTCCACAGCGTCAGGCGGGGCGCGCCGCTGAACCATGCGGCCGAGCCCACCAGCAGCGCCAGCCCGGCCGCCACGGCCAACAGGTGGCGGGGCGCCGGCAGCAGACGGGCTGCGCCCAGCGCATCGCGGAACAGCGTGGCGGCCCGGACCTCTTCGGTGCGGGCAAGCGGCCACAGGGTGAAGATGAAGGCGGTGAGCAGCCCGTACAACGCCGCTTCCAGCAGCGGGCCGGGATAGAGGCCGAACGCGGCGGGCACCGGCAGGCGCTCCTTAAGAAGCGGGCCGAGGAGGAGCGGAACCGACCCGCCCAGCACCAGGCCGATAACGACGCCCAGAAGCGACAGCGCGCCGACCTGGATGAGATAGGTCCGGAAGATGGTGGCGCGGTCGGCCCCCAGCGTGCGCAGCGTGGCGATGACGTCGGTCTTGGCGTCGATATGGGCGCGCACGGCGGCCGATACGCCGATGCCGCCCACGGCCAGCCCGGACAGCCCGACCAGGATCAGGAAGGCGCTCAACCGCCGGACGAACTGTGTCACGCCGGGGGCGCCATCGCGGGCATCGCGCCAGCGCACCCCGCGCGTTTCGAACGTCGCCTTCGCCTCGCGCGCCAGCGCCGCCAGGTCCGTGCGCGGCGGCAGGACGAGCCGGTATTTTGTATCGAACAGCGTGCCCGGCGCCAGAAGCCCCGACCCTGCCAGCGCCGGGGTGGCGACGATGGTTCGTGGCCCCAGCCCGAACCCGTCCGCCGCGGCATCGGGTTCGCGCGCGAGCGCGGCCATCAGCACGAAATCCTGCGTGCCGAGGCGAAAGCGGTCTCCGAGGCTCAGGCCCAGCCGGTCGATCAGCGCCCGTTCCATCACCGCGCCGGGCAGGCCGTCGCGCCCGGCCAGGGCCTGCGCCACGGGCATCGCGGGGATCAGCGAAACCGTCCCGACCAGCGGCCAGGCATCATCCACCGCCTTGACCCGGGTCAGCGCGCGTTCGCTGCGCCCGTCTCCCTCGACCACGGCCATCGAGCGGAAATCGACCACCTCCGAGATGCGCTCGGCCCGCCCGGCCATCCAGGCGCGTTCCTCATTGGTGGCGAACCGGTAGGTGAAATGCATCTCGGCATCGCCGCCCAGAAGGGTCGCGCCTTCGCGTTTGAGCCCGGTTTCGATCCCGCCGCGGATCGAGCCTATGGCCGCGATGGCGGCCACGCCGAGGGCGAGGCAGGCCAGCAGGATGCGAAAGCCCCGCAAGCCTCCGCGCAGTTCGCGCCGGGCCAGACGGGCGGCGATGCGCAGGCTCATCGGGCGGCCCTTCGCGCCTCGGGGTCGGCGATTCGGCCATCGCGCAGGCGGATCACCCGGTCGCAGCGCGCGGCCAGCTCTTCGGCATGGGTGACCAGCACCAGCGTGGCGCCGTGGCGATCGCGCAGACCGAACAGCAGGTCGATGATGGCGGTGCCATTGGTCGCGTCCAGGTTGCCGGTGGGCTCGTCCGCCAGAAGGATGTCGGGCCGCGGAGCCGAGGCCCGCGCCAGTGCCACCCGCTGCTGTTCACCCCCCGACAGCTGGGTGGGGTAATGCCCGGCGCGATGGGCCAGGCCGACCTGCTCCAGCTCGGCCATGGCGCGGTCGAAGGCGTCGCGCCGTCCCGCCAGCTCCAGCGGCGTCGCCACGTTTTCCAGTGCCGTCATGGTCGGGATCAGGTGGAAGGACTGGAACACCACGCCGAAGTGATCGCGGCGCAACCTGGCCAGGGCATCTTCGTCCATGGTCGTCAGATCCCGGCCCAGCGCGAAGACGCGCCCGCGCGTGGCCCGCTCCAGCCCGCCCATCAGCATCAGCAGCGAGGATTTCCCCGACCCCGACGGCCCCACCAGCCCGACCGCCTGCCCGCGCGGCACCTCCAGCGTGATCGAGTGCAGGATATCGACGGGTCCGGCATTGCCTTCGAGCGAAAGACACGCATCCTGCAATGAGAGAACGGGTTCGGTCATGGGCCCTTTCCGGCAATGTCGTCATTCGGGATATGGAGCGGCAAAGGTGTTGCGCAAGGTGCTTTTCGGTTTGTTCTTTGCCCTGTGGGGTTTTGGCGCCACGGCTCAGACGGTCACGATCGCCGCCCTGGGGGACAGCCTGACCCAGGGTTACGGGCTGCCGCAGGACGAGGGCTTCGTCGCGCAGATGCAGCGCTGGCTGCGCGAAAGGGGGGCCGATGTGCGGCTGATCAATGCCGGCGTGTCGGGGGATACCACGGCCGGGGGAGCGGCGCGCGTGGACTGGACGCTCACGCCCGAGGTCGACGGGCTGATCGTGGCGCTGGGCGGAAACGATCTGCTGCGCGGGATCGACCCGGCATCAAGCCGCGCGAACTTGGAAAGAATACTCGAGCGGGCGGATGCGGCCGGTGTTCCGGTGCTGCTGGTGGGCATGCAGGCGCCGGGGAATTTCGGCCCCGAATACAAGGCCGCCTTCGACGCGATCTATCCCGAGCTGGCAGCCAGGTACGGGGTGCTGTTTGCGGAAAGCTTTTTCGGCGGGATCGCCGGGAAGGAGGCAACTCCGGCCGAGCTTCTGCCCTGGATGCAGGCGGATGGCATTCATCCCAATGCGCAAGGTGTTGCGCGCATCGTTGCCGCGCTGGGGCCGAAGGTTCTGGAACTGGTGGAGCGTGCGCGGGGCGACTAGGGCGTCATGTCGCGTCCGGCCGCATCCGCCGTGCCGGGCGGTCAACGGCCCTGCTCCTGGCGGCTGGCTGGATCCGGCCGGGCGCGACATGCCTTGACGTGGGCGCGGGCGCCGGATCCGGGTGCAGGACGCGCGCGGGGCGCATCCTGCCATCGTCAGATGCCGGTAAGATCAGGCAAGCGCCAGGTTGGTGGCGCTTTCGCGGCCGTCACGGCCGGATTCGATGTCGAAAGTCACCTTCTGGTTGTCGCGCAGTTCGGTCAGTCCCGAACGCTCGACGGCCGAGATGTGGACGAAAACGTCCCGCGACCCGCCATCGGGTGCGATGAAGCCATAACCTTTGGTGGTGTTGAACCATTTCACGGTGCCAGTGGCCATTCCGTGTTCTCCTTAGTTTCATTTGCTGCCCGCGGAAGTGCGGCAGCCCGGCGTCGTTGGTCTGGATCGATAGACTGAACGCCGTGAAAGGAGACAGCTGGTCGACAAGATAACGGTAGCAGAGCCGGATATGACCCCTTGCGCCGCGGATTGCAAGGGCGAATTCGCGGCAAGGGTGGAAACCGGACCGTTGCGTTACGTCAATTCAGTTCTATATCGAAATTCGAATATGTTTTCGTACGAGGAAAGGAACCGAGATGGCGGGGAAGAAACTGACCTGTCTGGAATGCGGGCAGGTGAACCGCGTGCCCGAGGAAAAACTGGGTGCGAACCCGAAATGCGGCACCTGCGGCGCGCCGCTGGTCACCGAAAAGGCGATCGAGGTCGATCTGGCCACGATGGAAAAGGCCGCGCGCAATGACGATCTGCCGCTGGTGGTGGATTTCTGGGCGCCGTGGTGCGGGCCGTGCCGGATGATGGCGCCCGAGTTTTCCAGGGCGGCGCGAACCCTGAAAGGGCGGGCGCGACTGGTGAAGCTGAATACCGAAGAGCATCAGGCCGCGGGCATGAAATACGGAATTCGCGGGATTCCGACGATGGTCGAATTCAAGGGCGGGCGCGAGGCGAAGCGGCAGTCGGGCGCCATGCGCGAACCCCAGATCGTGGGCTGGGTGCAGGGCTGAACCCTGCGGTCCGAGCCCAGGCCCGTTCGCCGCATGAACGAGGCCCCGCGCGGCCCTTTCATCTGCGCGGGGCCTTGTGCCCGCAACGGGCCGGTTCGGCCTATTTCTTCTGCCAGGTTTCGCTGTCGCAAAAACCCAGGGCGCAGCCCTTGATCGACAGGCTGTCCTCCATGAACACCACGGTTCCGTTGAAGCTCATGAAACGGGGCATGTCGGGGTGCTTCATCTTGCGCCCGGTCCACGAGCCGTCGGCCTGTTCGGTCATGCCGTTGCACATCTCGTAACCGTCCGAGACGCGGGTGCAGAACAGCCGTCCGTCCTTTACCGAGACGTTCACCTCCTGTCCGCCCTTGCGGACGTAGATTTCGGCGCTGGCGGACTGGGCAATGACGGCAACGGCCGCGGCTGTGCCGAAGCCGGTCAGGATCTTTCGCATGTTTCTTTCCTCCCTGTGGTGCGACAAATATGCCGCAAATCAAATATCAGAAAAAGAGAATATTCCGGCAATCGGCATGACTGCGACATATCGGAACGGCAGCGGGCAGGGCGAATGCCCCGCAAATATGCCCCCGCAGACACGCCATGGAGGGGGCGGCGCAGCTCGGCGGCCACGGGCCCGCCCTTTCGCGAACCCTTCGTCGCCACGCGGTGCTTGACAGGAGGGGGGCGATGGGGCAGACGGGGCGGAAGGTTGCATTGCCGCGTGAGCAAACCATGCCCGTCCGCCGGGCATGACAGCGCATCCCCCATCCAGTTCCCCATCACGCAGGGTTCTGCCGTCAGGGTCGGACGCGCGGGAAACGCCTGCATGTCCCGAGGCCTTGACGCACCCTCCTGCGCCGCGCATGCCGCGCGGTCAGTCAATGAAACCGTGCGCAGCCCGTGGGGCGCGTGCGGCGCGAAAAGGAAAACACTTGTTCGATTTCGACATGCTCGGCCTTGCGCCGGCCCTCAACGAGGCGCTTGCCCGCGCCGATCTTTCACAACCGACCCCGATCCAGAACCAGGCGATTCCGCTTGCGCTGGAGGGGCACGACATCATGGGCCTTGCCCAGACCGGTACCGGCAAGACACTGGCCTTCGCGCTGCCTCTGGTCGATCATCTTCTGTCCGCCCCCGGGAAACCGGCCCCGAAAACCGCCAGGGCGCTGATCCTGGCACCAACGCGCGAGCTGGCCAACCAGATCGCCGAGAGCATCCAGATCCTGACCGGCCGGACCCGGCTGCGCATCGCGGTCGTGGTCGGCGGAAAGCCCATTCACCGGCAGATTGCGGCGCTGGGGCGCGGCACCGATATCCTCGTGGCCACGCCGGGGCGGTTGATCGACCTGATGGATCGCGGAGCGGTGGACCTTGGCACGGTGCGCCATCTGGTGCTGGACGAGGCCGACCAGATGCTCGACATGGGGTTCATCCATGCCCTGCGCCGGATCGCGCCGCGGTTGGGCACGCCGCGCCAGACCATGCTGTTCTCGGCCACCATGCCGAAGCAGATGGAGGAGCTCGCCCGCGCCTATCTGACCGATCCGCGCCGGGTGCAGGTGGCGCCTCCCGGCAAGGCCGCCGACAAGATCGCCCAGTCGGTCCATTTCCAGGAGAAATCGGCCAAGCCCGCCAGGCTGCGCGAAATCCTGTCGCGCGATCCGGAGGCGATGACGCTGGTTTTCGCCCGCACCAAGCACGGGGCCGAAAAGCTGATGAAGGGGCTGGTGGCCGACGGCTACAACGCGGCCTCCATCCACGGCAACAAGAGCCAGGGCCAGCGTGACCGGGCGATTAGGGCCTTTCGGGAGAGCAGGATCAAGGTGCTGGTGGCCACCGACGTGGCCGCGCGCGGGATCGACATTCCCGGTGTTGCCCAGGTCATCAACTATGATCTGCCGGAAGTGCCGGAAAACTATGTCCACCGCATCGGCCGCACCGCGCGTGCCGGTCAGGACGGCGAGGCAATCGCCTTCTGTTCGCCGGACGAGGCCGATTACCTCTACCGCATCGAGAGGCTGATGAGCATCGAGATCCCGGTGGCCAGCGGCACCCGGCCCGAACAGGGCGAGGGGCGTCGCGCCGGGCCCGGTTCCGGTGCGCGCCGCGGACGCGGCAAGGCGCCGCGCAGCGGGGCCGGGCATTCGGCCGGTGGCGGTCGCCGCCGCTCGCGCAGCCGGCGCGCGGCCTGAGCTCGACCCCGCCGCGACGGGCGGCGGGGTGTTGCATCGAATCGCTGTTGACCGGCCCTTCCCGCAAGGGCCGGAAAATCCATGTTCATGGAACCGGGATAATGTGATAGAACTTCACCCGGAATTGAATTGTAGGAGATCTCCCGATGTTGATCCGAAATGCCATTTTGATCGGGGCGACGGCCGGTCTTGTCGCGACGACGGCCTTCGCCCAAAGCACGCCCCCCCAGCAGAGCGAGATTGACTGCACGGACCCGAACAATGCCGAAAACGAAGTTTGCCTGGGACTGGCCGGCAGCGGCGCCGCGGCCGCAGGTGCGGGTGCGGGCGGGGCCACGGCCTTTGCCCCCCTGGTCGGACCGGTCGCAGGGGCTCTGGGGCTGGGCATAATCGCGGCGGCCGGTGGCGGCGGATCGACCTCGTCAACCTCGACCACGGGAACCAACTGACCGCCTGAAAACATTCCGGATGCATCATTTCGACGGGTCCGCCGATACCGGCCGGGCCCGTTTTCCGTTTCGGGAAAATTCTACTCCAATCCTCTTGTCATGACCTGAGCCGGACAACCCTCCCTTAACCGCTCCGTGATGAGCTTGTCCCGCGCGTGGGGGCGCGGGGCCGTCCGTTCACCGGATGGCGGAATCGTGGGGTGGTTCAATGGAATACGGGCTTTCGGCCGCTTTGCGGTCGCGGGCGAGTCGTGTCCTGCCGGGCAGGGGGTGCCGGGCCGGGCATGTCGGAGCGCTGTTTCTTGCGGCGCTGGTCGTGATGTCGGGCGTGGCGGATCGCGGGTCAGCCCAGCAATCGGGGTCACTGCCGGCGCTGGTGATACGTTATGACCGCGGGGGCTACGTTCTGGACCGGCTGAGACAGATCAGCCGGTTGCGCCGCAGCGGCCGGAAAGTCGAGATCACCGGCGCGGTCTGCTTCTCTTCCTGCACGATGCTGCTGGGGCTGCCGCAAACCTGCATTTCACCGGGCACGGTTTTCGGGTTTCACGGGCCGTCGGCCGGCGGCAAGCCGCTGCCGCGGGAGGAATTCGAGTACTATTCGCGCGTGATGGCGCGCTACTACCCGCAGCCGTTGCGCGACTGGTTCATGCGCAAGGGGCGGTTTCGCATCCACCGGCTGTTCCGCATTCGCGGAAGCCGGATCATATCCATGGGCGTCAGGGAATGCGGACGGCCGGGCGGCGGCGTGCAGGCGCGCAACACGGCCGGGCGCCGCGCGGGCGGGGGGCAGACGGGCCGGCTCTAGCCCCTGCCCATCTTTCCCGCGCGGGGGCTTCGCCGGGCTCGGAGACCCGCGCCAGTTTCGGGGAAAGTGGCAAATCTGGTGCCCAATCGTTGAAATAAGGCCAGATCTGGCAGAAATTTCCGAAAATTTCCCGGAAAAGTTTGCGAAACGCGGACAGGTATGGCAATTCTTGGGCAATCAATGAGGCCGTATCGAGCAGGAAATCGGTCACGACAGTCTGGTAACGGGATCTGGGCGAACCCGCCGGGTTCTCCCGGTCGGGGATGGTCGGTTCGAACCTGCCCGCAGGCGGCGGTGCTTTGCTTTGGGCGGTTTGATGCGAAGAGTCGCGTTTCTGTTGACCGGAACGGGTGCCCTGGTGGCGGGGCTTACCCCTGCCTTGCCGCAGAACCTGACGACCTACGGCACGCCGGGCCTGATCGACATGCCGACTGCCGAGGACCTGCCCGACGGCAATCTCGCCGGCACGACCTCCCTGTTTCGCAACACCAACCGCAACACGGTGACCTTCCAGTTGCTGCCGCGCGTCTATGGCAGTTTCCGCTACGCCTACATGGGCGATTTCAAGCCGGGCGGGGTAGGTCGGCTTTATGATCGCAGTTTCGACGTGCAGTTCATGCTGCAGGAGGAAACGGCGACCCGGCCGGCCGTGGCACTCGGTTTGCGCGATATCACCGGCACCGGTGTCTATTCCAGCGAATACCTCGTTGCCACCAAGACCTTCGCCGACCGGCTTTCTCTGAGCGGCGGGATCGGCTGGGGCCGGCTGGCCGGGCGCGGCGGTTTCACCAACCCCTTGGCGATCTTCGGGAATCGGTTCAAGACCCGTCCATCCGGGATTAACAATCCCGGCGGCCAGTTCAACACGGGAAAGTGGTTTCGAGGCGATGCTGCGCTGTTCGGGGGTGTCGAGTATCGATACTCCGATCGGCTGTCGTTCCTGGCAGAGTACTCGTCCGACATATACTCGAGGGAAACCGCCAATTTCGGCTTCAAGGTGAATTCACCGATCAACCTTGGCGTCAGCTACCGGTTCCGCAACGGCGCGGCGCTGAGCGGCTATTACCTGTACGGATCCACCTTCGGCGTGCAGCTCAGCTACAGCTTCGATCCGAGGAAACCGGCCGCTCCCGGCGGGCAGGGTCGGGCGGCGCCGGCGCTGCTGCCGGTGGACCGGGTCGCGCTGGCCAGCTGGAACCTCCCCGACCGCCCGGCCGATGCGCCCTCGGCCCGTGACGTGCTGCGCGCGCGGCTGGACGAACAGGGCCTGCTCCTGACCGGTTACGAGGTGCGCGGCAACCGCGCCACCGTCGAAATCGAGAACCGCCGCTATCCGGCCAACGCGCAGGCCGTCGGGCGCGCAGCCCGGGCCATGGCCAACACCCTTGACCCGTCGGTTGGCGAGTTCGTCGTCATCCTGCAGAAACAGGGCGTGCCGATCACCTCGGTCACGATCCGGCGCAGCGATCTCTACAAGTATGAAAACCAAGTGGACGGGGCGTGGCGTTCCTATTCGGGGGCGCGTATCGATGACGGGTTGCCGGGGCTTCGGGGCGGCACGCTCGACGGTGTCTATCCGCGGTTCGGCTACCGGTTCGGCCCCTTCGTGCAGTTTTCCTTCTTCGACCCGGACAATCCGCTGCGCTACGAGGTGGGAGCCGACCTGCAGGGCGACTATGCGATTCGCCCGGGTCTGGTGATGTCGGGGCTGCTGCGGCTGCCGGTGTTCGGCAACCTCGCCGATACCAGGCGCGTGTCGGATTCGGTCCTGCCGCATGTGCGGTCGGACTGGCCGCGATATGCCAGGGAATCCGATCTGCGCGTCAATCACCTGACGGCGGAATACATCTGGCGGCCGTCGTCGAACACCTTCGCGCGGGTGACGGCCGGTTACCTGGAAGAGATGTATGGCGGCGTTTCGGCGGAAATGCTGTGGTACCCGGTCGGTAGCCGGCTGGCCCTGGGCGGAGAGATCAACTATGCCCGCCAGCGCAACTTCGACATGAAGTTCGGTTTCCAGGACTATGACGTGGTGACGGGGCATGCCTCGCTCTACTACGAACTCCCGGGCGATTTCCGTGCCCAGATCGACACCGGCAGGTACCTGGCCGGCGACTGGGGGGCGACTTTCAGTCTGGACCGCGAATTCAACAATGGTTTCAAGGTCGGTGCGTTCTTCACGCTGACCGATGTCTCGGCCACCGATTTCGGAGAAGGATCGTTCGACAAGGGGATCCGGTTCGAAGTACCGTTGAGCTGGTTCACGCGCAAGCCCAGCCGGACACGGCTGAAACAGACGATCCGGCCGATTCTGCGCGACGGCGGCGCGCGGCTCAACGTCCGCAACCGGCTGTATGAATACACCCGCGAGGAACGTGCCAACGGGCTGCAGGCGAAATGGGGGCGGTTCTTCAGATGAGATGGCCGGTTGCACTCTCCGTCGCGGCGTTGGTCCTTGTCGCCGCCTGTTCGAACCAGACCGAGGATTACGCGATGGTGCCGGCGCTGGTGAACCCGGCCGGCCAGCCGCCCGATGCCCGCGCCGCGGCGCTTTATCGCGCCGGCGCGCCGCGCATGGAGGTTTCGTTCCTGGGCAATGGCAAGCAGGGGCTCATGGTGCTGGAGGCCACGCGTGACGGGGTCGAAACCTGGCGTTCGGCCGACGGCGCCACGCTGATCCTGCAGCGCGGAATGATCCGCGGCACCCGTGGTTTCGGCGAGGGGCTGATGGCCACGGACGTCTCGCAATCGCTCTCGAAGGTGCTGCGCGGTGGCGAAGGGCCTGCAAACCGGTTCCACAGCTATCTGACGGGGAATGACGAGATCGTCACGCGCAGCTATCGCTGCACGATCCGCAACAGGGGAATGCGGAGCCTCGATCTGGGGGGGCGGAGCGTGCGGACGCGGCTGATGTCGGAAACCTGCCGCAACGTGGATCAGGAATTCGAGAATCTCTACTGGGTGACCGGCGATGGCGGCCGGATCGTGCAGTCGCGCCAGTGGATCGGCGATTTCCTCGGGTCGGTCGCCACGCGCTTTGTCCGGTGAAGGATGTGCCGGCGCCCCGGTCCGGGCGCGCGGCCGGCATGATCGGCGGTACTGGCGACCCCGGAAGGACTCGAACCCTCAACCTGCTGATTAGAAGTCAGCTGCTCTATCCAGTTGAGCTACGGGGCCTGTTGCCGCGCGAAATTTTCCGCGTCAGCCTGTCTTAACCGCGACAGGGCGGGGCATCAAAGCGAAAACGCCGATCGCCTGCCGCCCGGCGCCACCACGGGGGCCTCAATGCGTCCAGGGGGCGCGGCGTTCGTGGGCGAAATTCTCGCCATATCCGCGCGGGCGGATGTTGGGCCGGCGCTCATGCGGCTCCAGCACCTCGGCGTCGATCCCGTGTTCCCGGGCGTATTCCAGCGCGGCCTCCTTGCTGTGGAACCGCAGCCTGACCTGGCTTTGGGTGTCGCGCGACGAGGTCCAGCCCATCAGCGGATCCACCTCGCGGGGCGCGGCCGGGGCGAATTCCAGCACCCAGTTGCGGGTCCGGGCGGTGCCCGAGGTCATGGCGTTCCTGGCGGGTTTGTAGATACGCGCGCGCATGGCACACTCCTTGCAACTCGTCGCCGCCCTTATGCGCGACCGGCGCCGTGCCGGCAAGGCCCGAATTGTCACGGGGGAGGGGCAGGGGTGGGGCATGGCGCGCAATGCCCCTTGACCGGAACAGGATGCGTCCACACCTTGCCGGCAAAGGATCACGCCCATGCCATATGCCCATTCCGATTCGGCCCGCGCCCTCACCCATGCGCCGGCGCAGGATCCCCGCGCCCGCCCCAAGCTCGAGGGCGGCCGGCGGTTCGTCATGCACACCGAATTCGAGGCCGCCGGCGACCAGCCCCAGGCCATCGCCGAACTGGCCGAGGGGATCGAGACCGGCGAGCGCAACCAGGTGCTGCTGGGCGCCACCGGCACCGGCAAGACCTTCACCATGGCCCGGGTGATCGAGGAAACCCAGCGCCCGGCGATCATCCTTGCCCCCAACAAGACCCTGGCAGCACAGCTCTATGGCGAGTTCAGGAGCTTCTTTCCCGACAATGCGGTGGAATACTTCGTCAGCTACTACGACTACTACCAGCCCGAGGCCTACGTGCCGCGCTCGGACACCTACATAGAAAAGGAATCCCAGATCAACGAGCAGATCGACCGCATGCGCCACTCGGCCACGCGGGCGCTGCTGGAACGCGACGACGTGATCATCGTGGCCTCGGTCAGCTGCATCTACGGCATCGGCAGCGTCGAGACCTACGGCGCCATGACCCAGGACCTGGAGGCGGGCGGCTCCTACGACCAGCGCCGGATCATCGCCGATCTGGTGGCCCAGCAGTACCGGCGCAACGATGCCGCCTTTGCCCGCGGCAGCTTCAGGGTGCGCGGCGACGTGCTGGAAATCTGGCCCGCCCACCTGGAGGATCGTGCCTGGCGGCTGTCCTTTTTCGGGGAAGAGCTGGAATCCATCACCGAGTTCGACCCGCTCACGGGCGCGCGCACCGGCCGCTTCGACCGGATCCGTATCTACGCCAATTCGCACTACGTGACGCCGAAACCGACGCTGAAACAGGCGATCGTGGAGATCAGGAAAGAGCTGCGCCAGCGCCTCGACCAGCTGGTGGGCGAGGGCAAGCTGCTGGAGGCCCAGCGGCTCGAACAGCGCACCAATTTCGATCTCGAGATGCTAGAGGCCACAGGCGTGTGCAACGGCATCGAGAACTATTCGCGCTACCTGACCGGGCGCAAACCGGGCGAGCCGCCGCCCACTCTGTTCGAATTCATCCCCGATCATGCGATCGTCTTCGCCGACGAATCCCACGTCACCGTCCCCCAGATCGGCGGCATGTACCGCGGCGACTACCGGCGCAAGTTCACGCTCGCCGAGCATGGCTTCCGCCTGCCGTCCTGCATGGACAACCGGCCGCTGAAATTCGAGGAATGGGACGCCATGCGCCCGCAGTCGATCTTCGTCAGCGCCACGCCGGGGCCGTGGGAGCTGGAGCAGACCGGCGGCGTCTTCGTGGAACAGGTGATCCGCCCCACCGGGCTGCTGGACCCGGAGGTGGAGGTCCGGCCCGTCGAGATGCAGGTGGACGATCTGCTGGACGAGGTACGCAAGGTCGCCGCCGGGGGCATGCGCACGCTGGTGACCACGCTGACCAAGCGCATGGCCGAGGACCTGACCGAATACATGCACGAACAGGGCATTCGGGTGCGCTACATGCATTCGGACATCGACACCATCGAACGCATCGAGATCCTGCGCGATCTGCGGCTGGGGGCTTTCGACGTGCTGGTGGGCATCAACCTGCTGCGCGAGGGGCTGGACATTCCCGAATGCGGGCTCGTCGCCATTCTGGATGCGGACAAGGAGGGGTTCCTGCGCTCGGAAACCTCGCTGATCCAGACCATCGGGCGGGCGGCGCGCAATGCCGAGGGGCGGGTGATCATGTATGCCGACAAGGTGACCGGCAGCATGGAGCGCGCGATTGCCGAAACCGACCGCCGCCGGGCCAAGCAGATGGCCTATAACGAGAAGCACGGCATCACCCCTGAAACGGTGAAGAAGAATGTCGAGGACGTGCTTGCCGGGCTCTGGCAGGGCGATGTGGATCTTTCCCGCGTCACCGCGACGGTGGACAAGCCGCTGGTCGGGGCGAACCTGGCGGCGCATCTCGAAGCGCTGAAGGACGAGATGCTGAAGGCGGCCGAGAACCTCGAATTCGAAGAGGCCGCCCGCCTGCGCGACGAGATCCGGCGGCTGGAGGCGGTGGAGCTTGCCGTGGCCGACGACCCGCTGGCGCGCCAGTCGGCGGTGGAGGCGGCGGCCGGGGCGGGGGGGCGGTCAAC
>JALTNO010000086.1 GCA_027000645.1 Paracoccaceae bacterium
CGAAGGGGCGGCTTTGCCGGCAGGATGCGCGGCTGTCACGGTCCGGCCACAAAGAGGCCGCGATTCGTCACTAGCCTTCCCGCCCTGACCCGAATGCAAAGCAGGAGAAGACCGATGTTGCGATTCGTCCTTGTCGGAGCCGGCCTTGCGACCCTGGCCGCCTGCAGCCCGCCGCGCGGCGTGGGGTTCGACGACTACGCGGCCTACACGAACACCGACCGGGCGCAGGTGGATACCGACGCCATCTGGCAGCGCATCCGCGAAGAGCGGGGCCTCAAGCCTTCCGATTCGACCCAGTGATGCGCGGCCGGTCGCCCGGCCGGCATCTTGCCGAATATCGGGGCCAATGACGGGAGCCTGAGATCGCGGCGGATGACCGGGGCTGGCGGTCAGGCGCAATGGGCCTGTTCAGCCTTTTCCATGGCTTCCGCCGTCGCCTCCAGCGCCAGCAGGATGGAGGCGTGCCGGTTCTTGTATTCGCGTGCCGGCAACAGGACTTCCAGCCCCTCGAAGGGCGGCTCGGGCACCGGGCCGTTCTCCTTCAGCATTGCCCGCAGCTGGTCGCGCGCCTTTTCCACCTGCGCGCGGGTGCAGCCCAGAATGTTGCGCCCCACCACCGAGGCCGCGGCCTGGCCGAGCGCGCAGGCCTTCACGTCCTGGCCGAACTCGGTGATCCGGCCGTCCTGCACCTTCACGTCCACGGTGACGGTCGAGCCGCAAAGCGGCGAGCGGCGCTTGGCCGTGGCGTCGGGCGCAGACAGGCGTTCGTGATGCGGAATGTCCGCCGCCAGTGCCAGAATCTGGCCCGAATACAGCTTAACGAGGTCGATTTCGCCGGGCATTGTCGTTCCTTTCGGGCTTTCGCTCGCCACGTTTCCCATACATAGTCGCGCCGCAAAGGGTTGCAAAAGGTTTTTGCCTCATGCGTTTCGATCCTGCCACGCTGGTCTATGACGACGCCGGACTCATCCCCGCAATCGCCCAGGACGAAAGCTCGGGCGCGGTGCTGATGATGGCCTGGATGAATGCGGAAGCCGTCCGTCGCACGCTTGCGACCCGGCGCGTCACCTACTGGTCGCGATCGCGGCAGGCCTTCTGGGTCAAGGGCGAAAGCTCGGGCCATGTGCAGGAGCTGGTGGAGATGCGTATCGACTGCGACCGCGACTGCCTGCTGGTGGTGGTCCGGCAGACCGGCCCGGCCTGTCATACGAATCGCTCAAGCTGCTTCTACACCGCCGTGCGGGATGGCGAGGAGGTGGAGCTGATGGCGCCCCGAAGCTGATCCTCGCTCAGCGCGGCAGCGGATCCTCGGGCTGTGCCCGGGTGGCGAGCCAGTCGCGGAAGGCCAGCAGCGAAGGCTCCTCGGCGCGGGCGCGGGGCCAGACGAGGTAGTAGGCGCCCTCGGCTTCGGCCGGGGCCTCGGCCAGCGCCACGAGCCGCCCGGTGGCGAGTTCTTCCTCGACGAGGTAGTCGGGCATCAGCGCGACGCCGAGACCGTGCAGTGCCGCCTGGGTAATGGTTGAGAATTGGTCATACATCGTGCCGGGCAGGGGGGTCGGCGCGGTCACGCCCGAACGGGCAAACCACTCGGCCCATGCCTGCGGCCGGGTTTCGATATGCAGCAGCGGCAGCCGCAGCAGGTCACGGGGGTTCGGCCGGGGATTCGGCCGGTCGCGGGACCGCCCGGGCGAGGGCAGGAGCGAGGGGGCGCAAACCGGGATCACCTGCTCGCTCCGCAGCAGGAGATGACCGCATCCAGACCATTCGGGTGTCCCGAAATGTATTGCTGCATCAAATGGTTCCACGGCGAAGTTAACGGGGTGGAGGCGGGTTGACATGTTGATCGTCACCTGCGGATGCAGGCGCGCGAACTCCGGCAGGCGCGGCATCAGCCAGCGCATTCCGAAGGCGGGCAGAATGGCCAGGCTGAGCGTGCCGCCGCTGGGCACCACCTGAAGGCGCAGCGACGCCCGGGCGATGCGGTCCAGCGCCTCGCGGATTTCCGCGGCATAGTCCCGTGCCGCCGGGGTCAGGACCAGGCGTTTGCGGTCGCGCTGCACCAGTTCCACGCCCATGCGTGCCTCGAGCGCCTGCAGCTGGCGGCTGACGGCGCTTTGGGTTACGGCAAGTTCCTCGGCGACGGCCGAGGCGCTGCCCAGCCGGTCAAGCGCTTCGAGCGCGCGCAGCCCGGCGATGGAGGGCAGGAAACGTCGGGGTGTACTCATATATTCCATTTACTCATGACCGGATGCAAAAGTCTCGCTGTTTTTCATCTGGCGAACCGGGTAGGGTGCCCCCGGACCATGCACGCTGTTTCCCAATCAGGAGAAGATGTGATGAACGCCCCCGAATTGCGCGCCAAGGATGCCCCGGATCTGGCCGGTTTCGACTGGGCCGATCCGTTCCGGCTGGCCGATCAGCTGACCGAGGACGAGCGCATGATGGCCGACAGCGCCCGCGCCTATGCCCAGGAAAAGCTGCAGCCGCGGGTGACGCGGGCCTTTGCCGAAGAGCATACCGATCCCGAGATCTTCCGGGAAATGGGCGAGATGGGCCTTCTTGGCACCACGATTCCCGAGGAATATGGCGGCCTTGGAGCCGGTTACGTGACCTACGGGCTGGTCGCGCGCGAAATCGAACGCGTCGATTCGGGCTATCGGTCGATGATGTCGGTTCAGTCTTCGCTGGTGATGTATCCCATCTACGCCTATGGCAGCGAAGAGCAGCGGCGGAAATATCTTCCCCGCCTGGCAAGCGGCGAATGGATCGGCTGTTTCGGACTGACCGAGCCCGATGCCGGCAGCGATCCGGCCGGCATGAAGACCCGTGCGGAACGGATCGAGGGCGGCTACCGCCTGACCGGCACCAAGATGTGGATTTCGAACGCGCCGATCGCCGACGTGTTCGTGGTCTGGGCGAAATCGGACGCCCATGACGGCAAGATCCGCGGATTCGTGCTGGAGAAGGGCGCAAGGGGCCTGAGCGCGCCGAAGATCGAGAACAAGCTCAGCCTGCGCGCTTCGATCACGGGCGAAATCGTCATGGACGGTGTCGAGGTGGGCGAGGATGCGCTACTGCCCAACGCGCAGGGGCTGAAGGGGCCGTTCGGCTGCCTCAACCGGGCGCGCTATGGCATCGGCTGGGGGGTCATGGGGGCGGCGGAATTCTGCTGGCACGCGGCGCGGCAATACGGGCTGGACCGCAAGCAGTTCAACCGGCCGCTGGCGCAGACGCAGCTTTACCAGAAGAAACTTGCCGACATGCAGACCGAGATCGCGCTCGGCCTTCAGGCCTGCCTCAGGGTTGGGCGGCTGATGGACGAAGCCCGCGCTGCGCCCGAGATGATCTCGATCATCAAGCGCAACAATTGCGGCAAGGCGCTGGAGATCGCGCGTTGGGCCCGCGACATGCATGGCGGAAACGGCATCAGCCTGGAGTTCCAGGTGATCCGGCACATGATCAACCTGGAAACCGTGAACACCTATGAAGGAACGCATGATGTGCACGCGTTGATTCTGGGGCGCGCGCAAACCGGCCTTCAGGCGTTTTTCTGACCCGGGGGGCAGGCAGGGTGCGCGGCGCAAGGCGCCGCCGCTCCTGCTCAAGTACAACGCATAATCGGTATTATGGTAATTTAATTACTGACCCCGAGCGCCGATGACGTTCCGTCCTCCCGGTTGATCATGGCGCCCCCTCCGGGTTTTGGCTATCGTCAGCACCGGAAAGCACCAGAAGAGGATCAGGCATGGACATCCGCGACAGGATTGCAGTGGTCACCGGTGCAGCCGGCGGTATCGGGCGAGCCCTTGCCATCCGGCTGGCGCGTGCCGGCGCGCGCAAGGTCGTCTGTGCCGATCTGGATGCGGATGGAGCGCGGCAGGTTGCGCGGGAAATCAACGGGCTGTCGATGCAGGTTGATGTCGGACGCGAAGCCGATATCGCCGCGTTGATCGAAACGGTCGAGGCTGAAACCGGTCCGATCGATCTGTTCTGTTCCAATGCGGGCATTCTGCTGCCCGGCGGTGTCGAGGTTCCCGATGCCGATTGGCAGCGGATCTGGGAGATCAACGTCATGAGCCATGTCTGGGCCGCCCGCCATCTCGTTCCGCGCATGATCGCGCGCGGCGGCGGCTATCTGCTCAACACCGCGTCGGCAGCAGGGCTTCTGAACCAGATCGGTTCGGCGCCCTATGGCGTGACCAAGCACGCCGCTGTCGGTCTGGCCGAATGGCTGGCGATCACCCATGGCGACCAGGGCATAAGGGTTTCCGTCCTGTGCCCCCAGGCCGTCCGCTCGGCCATGACGCGCGGCTTTGAGGATCACGTGGCCAGCATCGATGGGATGCTGGAGCCCGAGGCGGTGGCCGACGCCTGCCTGACGGCAATCGAAGAGGAACGCTTTCTTGTCCTTCCGCATCCGCAGGTCGCCGAATATTTCCGGGGCAAGGCGCAGGACTACGACCGATGGATCGCCGGAATGCGCAGGCTGAACCGGAAATACGGCGTCCTCGACGGCAAGTGACCCTGCGACAATTGCCGTCTGTCGACCCGGGCAATCAGGGGCGCGCCGTCGCGGCTGCGCCACGTGCCTCCGGCGGGAGTATTTGTCGCAGGAGGAAGGGACACGGAGAGAATGCCGCTTCCTTCATCTTGCTTCAAATACTCCGGGGGTGAGGCCGAAGGCCGAGGGGGCAGAGCCCCCTTCCCTCGCGGCTCATCCGACAACCCCGGCCCCCTGCCCGCTTCCCAGCGGTCGCAACAATCCTTCCTGTGCCACGCTGGCAACGAGTCTTCCGTCGCGGGTATAGATCGCTCCGCGATTGAACCCGCGCGCACCACCGGTCCAGGGCGCGTCCATGGTGTAGAGATGCCAGTTCTCGAACCGGATCGGGGCATGAAACCACATCGCGTGATCAAGGCTCGCGGTCATCTGCCGCTTTCGAAACCATGTCAGCCCGTGCGGGCGCAGCGACGAGCCAAGCAGATGCATGTCCGAGGCGTAGGCGAGCAGAATGTGCTGCATCTGCGGGCTTTGCCCGGCCGCGGCGGTCATGCGGAACCACAGGTGGTTGCGGTCGTCCGCGGGTTCGGGATTCAGCAGGTCGCGCGGGTTCACCTCGCGAATCTCGATCGGGCGCGGGCGCATGAAATCGGCCCGATGCCTTTCGGGAATGCGATCCAGGTAACGCCGGCGCAGTTCCTCGCGGCCGGGAAGGTTTTCCGGGCCTTCCACGTCGGGCATGGGATGCTGATGGCTCCACCCCTCCTCTTCCACATGGAACGAGGCGGCCATGTTGAGGATCTGCCGCCCCTTCTGGATGGCCACGACCCGGCGGGTGGTGAAGCTTCCACCGTCGCGGGATCGATCGACCTGGTAGATCACCGGGATCGCCGGATCTCCGGGACGGATGAAATAGGCATGCAGCGAATGGCACAGGCGTTCCTCGGGCACGGTTCGGTAGGCCGCGGCCAGCGCCTGGGCGATGACCTGCCCGCCATAGATCCGGGTCGAGGTTTCGCCTCCCGAGCCGATGCCCCGGAAAAGATCGACCTCCAGCCTTTCAAGCTCGAGGATATCGAGAAGTTCTTTCGCGGAATCATCCATTTGCAGGTCTTTTTTCACCTCGGTTTCGAGCGTTGGCATAGGCGATGAGGGCGTCGAAACTGGCGGGGTTGGCCATCGAATCCCGGTTCACGATCCTTTCCGGATCGCCCCCGAGAAGCAGCTTCTTCACCGGAACTTCCAGCTTCTTGCCCGACAATGTGCGCGGCACTTCCTCGATCTGCACGATCTCGTCGGGCAGAAAGCGGGGTGAGACGTTTTCGCGGATCGCGGCGTTGATCCTGTCCTTCAGGGCATCATCGAGCCGACAACCCGGCGCCAGCACCACGAACAGCGGCATGAAGCTGTCACGGCCGAGAAATTCCAGATCCACGACCAGCGAGTCCATCACCTCCTCCAGCGCCTCGACTGCACGGTAGATTTCGGACGTGCCCAGCCGCAGCCCGCGACGGTTGATCGTGGCGTCCGAGCGGCCATAGATCACCGCGCCGCCTTCGGGCGTGATCTCGATCCAGTCGCCGTGCCGCCAGATACCGGGCCATGTGTCGAAATAGCTCTCGCGCAGGCGGCTGCCGTCCTCGTCGCCCCAGAAGAACAGCGGCATCGAGGGCAGCGGTTCGGTGCAGACCAGCTCGCCCACCTGCCCGACCACCTCGCGCCCGTCCTCGTCGAAGGCGCGAACCGCATCGCCCAGGAAACGGCACTGCATCTCGCCCGCGCGCACCGGCGCCATCGGGTTGCCGCCGACGAAGGCGCCACAGAAATCGGTGCCTCCCGAGATCGGCGCAAGCCACAGATCGGGCTTCACGGCGTCGTAGACCCATTCGTATCCGTCCGCGGTCAGCGGCGACCCGGTCGTGCCGAGAGACCGCAGCGCGGCAAGATCGACCGAATCGCGGGGGCGGATACCCGCCTTCATGCAGACCGTGACGAAGGCCGCTCCGAGCCCCAGATAGGTCAGCCGTTCCTCGGCGGCCACGCGCCACAATTCCAGCATGTCGGGGTGATTGGGCGCCCCGTCGAAGGTGACCAGCGTGGCCCCCTGCCCCACGGCCGTGAACTGGGCGTTCCACATCACCCAGCCCGACGAGGTGAGCCAGCAGAACCTGTCCGCCGCGCTCAGGTCCAGATGCAGCGACATCTTGCTGCCTTCGAGAAGGATGCCGCCATGGCCGTGAACGATGGGCTTGGGATTGCCGGTCGTGCCCGAGGAATAGACCACCCAGAGCGGATGATCGAAGGGCACCGGCTCGAATCGCGGCGCGGCCCTGTCGCCGGTCAGATCGGACCATCCGAGCGCACCCTCCGGCAGATCGCCCGCCACCGGCACCAGCACCAGCTTCTCGAGCGAGGGCAGCCCCGCGACGATGGAGTCCAGCGCCGCGCGGCGGTCGATCATCCTGCCCGCGTGCACGTAACCGTCCTGTGCGATCAGGACCCTGGGGCCGATCTGCCGGAACCGGTCGAGAATGGCCACATGCCCCATGTCGGGGGCGCAGAGCGACCAGATCGCACCGATGCTGGCGGTGGCGAGGAAGGCGATGACCGCGGTTTCGGTATTGGGCAGGATCGCAACCACGCGATCCCCCTGCCCCACCCCCATCGCGCGCAGATGCGCGGCCACGCTTGCCACCTGCGCGCGCAGCTCCGCCCAGGTCATCTCGCGCCGGCCGAAGGTTTCGGAACGCACGATCAGCGCCGGCGCGTCCGGGGTCTTTTCGGCCTGTCGCAGCATGTGTTCGGCAAAATTCAGCCGCGCCCCCGGAAACCAGACCGCGCCGGGCATCCTGCGTTCGGCCAGAACCGCCGTGGGGGGCGTGTCAAAGCGGATGTCGAAGAACGCGACGATTGCCGACCAGAACCCGTCCAGATCGGTGACGCTCCATCGCCAGAGCGCATCGTAGTCATCGAAGTCCATCCCGCGTTCGGCGGCCAGCCAGCGCATGAAGCGGGCCATGCGGCTGGCCTCGGCGCGCTGCCGCGACGGGGTCCAGAGAACGGGGCGATCGGCGCTCATTTCACCACCGCCCCATGCACCAGCGCCTTGAGCTGCGAGCGCGCCGGATAGGAGCTTGACGGCGCAAGCTGGGTGAAGAAGACCACCGACAGGTCAAGCCGCCGGTCCACCCAGAAGAAGGTCGAAGCCATGCCGCCCCAGCTGAAATCGCCCTCGCTGCCGGGGGCGCGGGCGCGCGCTGGATCCAGCACCACGGCGCCGCCCAAACCGAACCCCATGCCCTCCATCGGCTGTTCGGCGAAACTTTGCGGTCCCATCGAGGCGATGTCGCCGGGCAGGTGGTTGCGCATCATGAACGCGACCGTTTTCGGGCTCAGAAGCCGCCCGCCGGCGGCCTCGCCGCCCCGGCGCAGCATCTCGACAAAGCGCATGTAGTCGTCGATGGTCCCCACCAGCCCGCCGCCGCCGGAAAACAGCGTTGCCGCCTCGAATGGCGATTTTCCCGCCTCGTCCACAAGGCGCAGCGTCTCGCTGCCTGCCTGCGCCGCATTCAGCGCCATCGCGTCGCCCTCGAGCGGCGTATAGAGCGATGCAAAGCGCGCCCCCGTGCCCGCCGGCACCGAAAACCCCGTTTCCGTCATCCCCAGCGGCGCGAAGATTTCTTCCGCGAAGACCTCGGCCAGCGAGCGGCCGGTCACCACCTCGATCACCCGGCCAAGCACGTCGATGCCGACCGAGTATTCCCAGCGCCTGCCGGGCGCAAACGCCAGCGGCAGCCGCGCCACCCGGTCCACCATCGCGGCCAGCCGGCCCTGGTCGGGCTTGAACAGAAGCTCCTCTTCGTCCATCGCCTGCGGCAGCAGGCCGGGATTGAACGGATAGCTCAGGCCGCTCGTATGGGTCATGATCTGGTGCAGCGTCGGTGTGGCGCAGGGCTCGGTCTGGTCGATGCGCTTCGCTCCCGGCACCAGCGCGTGACAGTCGGCAAAGGCGGGGATGAAATCCGACACCGGTGCGTCCAGGTGAAACAGCCCCCGTTCGACCAGCATCATCGCGGCAACGGTCGTGACCGGCTTGGTCATCGAGTAGAGCCGCACCACCGTGTCGCGGGCAAAGGGCAGCCCGGCCTCGATGCTGCGCAGGCCCGTGGCGTGGAAGAAGACCTCTTCTCCGCCCCGCGCGATCAGGACGGAACTGCCGGGATATCTGCGGGCATCCACATAGGCCCGCATCCATGTCCCGATACGATCGAGGCGGGTGCCGTCGAGCCCGCGATCTTCCGGTTTCGCAACACGCATCTGGTCCCTCCCGCGATGTTCACATTCGCTCCGGCCGCGATGAGAACGCGAAATGGAGCCGCTGTCGAGAGCACCCTTCCGTGACGTCGCGGCCTTCCCGCGTCGCCGCGGGGCCCATGACGGGGCGCGAATCACGCCGCGCCGCCCGCATTGACAGGCGAGGAAAATCCGCGCCTACTGTCCGCCTGCGCCCCGGATCTTCGGGGCCGGGGCTTCAGCGCGCTGCCAGGGGGGAGGATTCGTGGGCGAAATAGAATTCCTTTTCGATTTCGGCAGCCCGAACGCCTATCTCGTGCATCGGGTGCTGCCCGGGATCGCCGATCGCCACGGGGTACGGGTACGCCATGTCCCGATGCTTCTTGGCGGCGTATTCAAGGCTGCCAACAACCGCAGCCCGCTGGAGGTCCACGCCAGGGTCAAGGGCAAGCTCGCCTACGAGATGCGCGAGATCGAGCGCTTCGTCAGGCGCCACGGCATACGCTATCACATGAACCCCCATTTCCCCCTGAACACGCTTTCGCTGATGCGCGGCGCGGTTTACGCACAGGGCGCGGAATGGGAAGGCGACTACCTAGATGCGGTGTTCAACGCGATCTGGGTGCACGGGCAGAAGATGGATGACGCGGAGGTGTTTGCCGACGTCCTGCGCGAGGCGGGCCTGCCTGCGGCCGGGATCATCGAGGCCACCCGCAGCCCCGAAGTGAAGGCGCAGCTTCGCGCCAGTACCGAGGCCGCCGTCGCCCGCGGCGTGTTCGGCGCGCCGACCATGTTCCTGGGCGACGAGATGTTCTTCGGCAAGCACAGCCTGCCCGAACTGGAATATCACCTCGCCACCGGCGGCTGAGGCGCGCTCAGACCTCCAGCCACTCGCGCCGCACGTCGTCGCGGCTCTTCAGTTCGGCCGGAGTCCCCTCGAAAACCACCCTGCCGTGCCCCATGACATAGACCCGGTCGGCGATATCGAGCGCGATTGCGAGTTTCTGTTCGACCAGCAGCGTGGCAATGCCCCGGCGGGCGATTTCCTGCAGCAGCTCTGCCACCCGCCGCGTCATCTGCGGGCTCAACCCTTCGGTCGGCTCGTCGATCATGATGAAATCGGGGTCGCCGATCAGCGTGCGGCACATGGTCAGCATCTGCTGCTCGCCGCCGGACAGGACCGAGGCCTCGACATCGGCACGTTCGCGCAGGTTCTCGAACAGCGCGAACATGTCCTCCATCGACCAGCGCCCCTGCCCGTCCCTCTGCCCCGGCTTCAACCCGAGGATCAGGTTCTGCCGCGTCGTCAGACCGGGAAAGATGTCGCGGTTCTCGGGAACGTAGCCGATGCCCAGCTTGGCGATCTCGTAGGCCTTGCGCCCGGCGATCTCCTGTCCCTTGAAGCGGACCGAACCCCGCGGCTCGACCAGCCCCATCACCGCCTTGCAGGTGGTCGAGCGCCCCACCCCGTTGCGCCCCAGAAGAGCCACGATCTCGCCTTCGCCGATGCGCATGTCCACGCCGTGCAGGATATGCGACTTGCCGTAATAGGCGTGAAGATCGCGAATTTCGAGCATGACGGTCACCCTGCCTCCAGCGTGGTGCCGAGATAGGCCTCCTGCACCTTCGGATTGGCGCGCACCTCCTCGGGGCTGCCGGTCGCGATGATCTCGCCATAGACCAGCACCGAAATCCGGTCGGCCAGTCCGAACACGACGCCCATGTCATGTTCGACCATGACCAGCGTGCGCCCTTCCGTCACGCGGCGGATCAGTTCCACGATATGATCGGTTTCCGAATGGCTCATGCCGGCGGTCGGCTCGTCCAGCATGATGACGCTTGCGCCGCCGGCCATGGTGATGCCGATTTCCAGCGCCCGCTGCTCGGCATAGGACAGCACGCCCGCCGGCAGGTCACGCCGTGCGGTCAGGTTGATCTGTGCGAGGATCTCCTCGGTCGCCTCGGTCAGCTCGCGCGAGCGCCCGACCATGTGCCAGAAGGAATAGCGATAGCCGCGCGCCCAGAGCAGCGAGCAGCGCACGTTCTCGAACACGGTCATGCGCGGGAAGATGTTGGTGATCTGGAACGACCGGCTCAGCCCCATCCGGTTGATGCGAAAGGGCGGCAGGCCCGAGATCTCCTGCCCGTTCAGGAACACGCTGCCGGCCGAGGGCGCGTAGCGGCCGGTGACGAGGTTGAACAGCGTCGATTTTCCCGCGCCGTTGGGGCCGATGATCGCGTGACGCTCGCCCGCTTCGATGGACAGGTCCACGCCGCGGATGATCTCGGTCGGGCCGAAACTCTTGCGCAGGCCTTCGATGCGCAGGGCCGCAGGGGCTGTCGTCGGGGCGGCGGTCATGGCCGGCCCTCCGACGAGGGCGGCAGGTCGATCCTGTTGGCCGCCTCCCATGCCTCGCGCAGGGCCGGCGCGGTGCGCCGGGCGATCCAGATGCCGATTGCCGCCACGCCCAGAGCGATGGCCAGTGGCCAGGGCGAGGTGCTGTCGAAGGTGATCCAGAACAGGGTCATCTCCTCGTCTCCGGTGGCCATGTTGCGCCGGTGGAAGATGATCTCCAGCACCCCGGCCAGCCCTGCAATGCCGATCGCGGCCGGCAGCAGCGTGCGCAGATAGGGCATGACCAGCATGTGCAGCCGGCCCAGCCGGGCCGGGACCACATGCATCATCAGCACGCCTGCAAGCCCGCCGGGGAAGTACATCACCGTCATCACGAAAAGCGCGCCGAGGTAGAGCTGCCAGATATCGGTATGCAGGCTCAGCACGGTCTGCAGCAGGGTGAACAGGACGGCGCCGATGATCGGACCGAAGAAGAAACCGGCGCCGCCAAGGAAGGTGATCAGCAGGATCGCCCCCGACTGGGCGAGGTTGAGGTTCTCCTCGGTCACGATCTCGTAGTTAATGGCGAAAAGCCCGCCCGCGATGCCGGCGAAAAAGCCCGAGGCACAGAAGGAATGGAACCGCACCCACCGCGCCGAATAGCCGACGAACTCGGCCCGCTCGGGGTTGTCGCGCACCGCGTTCGCCATCCGCCCCAGCGGCGTGCGCGACCACAGATACATCAGCAGCGCCGAGATCAGCAGCCACGCGGCGGTCAGGTAGTAGACCTCGATCTGGCGCAGGAACTCGATGCCGAAGAAGGGCAGCCCGTAGGTGCGGTCACCGCTGACCCCTTCCTCGCCGCCGAAGAAGGCAACGATGATGACCGAGCTGGCAGCGACCAGCTCGCCCACGCCCAGCGAGATCATGGCAAAGACGGTGCCCGCCTTGCGGGTCGAGAAACTGCCCACCACGATGGCCAGCGCCAGCCCCGAAAGGCCGCCGAAAACCGGCAGCAGCGGCAACGGCAGCGGCAGCTCGTAGCGTTCGACCCAGTTCATGATGTGCACGCTCATGAACCCGCCCATGCCCATGAAGATCGCGTGACCGAAGGACAGCATCCCCCCCTGCCCCAGCAGCATGTTGTAGGCCAGCGCGAAGATGATGGTGATCGCCATCTGGTTCATGATGGTGATGGCCGAGTTGGAGGCGAAGATCAGCGGCATGACCGCAAGAAACAGCGCCGCCAGCGCCCAGGGCAGGACCATGCCGGGCGTCAGCCCCGCGTTTCGGCCCGGGATGCGTGCGATCTCGCTCATGCGTCGCGCTTTCCGAACAGGCCGTGGGGGCGGAACACGAGGATCAGCACCATCAGGATATAGGGCAGGATGTCCGCGATCTGCGGGCTGGTCACGGTCCAGATGTCGCGCCAGATGCTTTCTTCCACGTTCGCCGGCGGGGTCAGGCCGAGCGAGGTCAGGATATCCGCGGCCCGGATGTTGTAGGCCTTGGCGAAGGTGGTGAGCCAGCCGATCAGCAGCGACGCCACCAGCGCCCCCCACAGTGAGCCCAGCCCCCCGATCACGATGGTCACGAAGACGATGGAGCCCAGCACCACCGCCATCCCCGGAAAGGTGGACAGGACCGGCCCGGCGATCACCCCGGCCACGCCCGCCAGCGCAGTGCCGACCCCGAACACGCCCATGAAGACCAGCGGCACGTTGTGTCCCAGTGCCTCGACCGTCTGCGGATGCGACAGGGCGGCCTGGATGATCATGCCGACCCGCGTGCGGGTCAGCACCCACAGCAGCACCACGAAAATGGCAACCGACGTGAAGATCATGAAGATCTTGTAGGCCGGGATGGCGTAGCCCGAGATGGAAAAGGCGGTGAAGCGCAGGATCTCGGGGATGTCATATGGCATCGTGTCCCGGCCCCAGACGAACTGCACCACCTCCTCGATCAGCAGCGCCAGCCCGAAGGTGAAGATCAGCTCGGGGACATGGCCGTACTGGTGCACCTTCCGCAGGCCGTAGCGTTCCACCAGCGCGCCCAGCACGCCCACCAGCGGCGGCGCGATCAGAAGCCCCATCCAGAACCCCATGTAAACGCTGATCTGATAGGCGAAATAGGCACCCAGCATGTAGAAGCTGGCATGGGCGAAGTTGAGCACGCCCATCATCGAGAAGATGAGCGTGAGCCCCGCCGACAGCATGAACAGCAGCAGCCCGGTCACCAGCCCGTCGATCAGATTGACGAGTACGAGCTCCATGCCCCCTCCCCGGCGTATGCGCGGCCTTGCCTCGTGAAAGGCGCCCGGCCGGTCCGGCCGGACGCCGCCCTTCCTTTACGGGCGCTTCATCCTGCATGTGGTCGGGCTGTCCATGCCCGCCATCCTGACGGTCTTTTCGACTTTCAGGCCATAGCCGGAATTGTCGAAATCATGGGTGATTCCGTCATTGGTATGGGCCAGGACATGCACGTCCTGGATCGCCTGGTGATCCTGCGGACGCATGTAGACCTTGCCGCCGAAGAGGGCGTCATGCTCCATCCCCTCCAGCGCCTTGGCAATGGCGACGATGTCGGTGTCCGAGCCGGCCTTCTCGATGGCCCTGGCCAGCATCTCGATCACGTTGGCGATGCGCGGCTGACCGATATCCTTGTTGGGATACTTTTTCTTGAAGGCGGTAACATAGGCATCGGCCCGCGCCGATACCGGCGGATTGAGCTGCCCCTCGCCCACCAGTTTGAGCGAGCCGTCGCCAGCCTCGCCGAAGGCGGCGGTAATGCCGTCGGCGGCGGCATAATAGGTATAGATCGGCCCGGTGAAGCCATTGTCCAGGATCGCCCGGCCGAGATTGAGCATGTCCGATCCCCAGTTCCCGGTAATCACCGCATCGGCCCCCGAAGCCACGATCTTGCGGGCGTAGGGGGTGAAATCCTTCACCTTGCCGATCGGATGAAGTTCGTTGCCCACGATCTCGATATCAGGGCGTTTTTCGTTCAGGAACCTGACCGCCGCGGCGGCCACGGCCTTGCCGAAACTGTAGTCCTGACCGATGATATAGACCTTCTTGATGCTTTCATCCTGCTGAATGATGTCGGTCAGCGCATCCATCTTGATGTCGGCATTGGCATCGAACCGGAAGTGCCAGAAATTGCACTTGTCGTTGGTCAGCGCCGGGTCAACGGCCGAGTAGTTCAGGAACAGGACCCGGTTGTCGGGATTGCGGCGGTTGTGCTTGTTGATCGCGTCGGTCAGCGCGTTGGCCACGCCCGAACTGTTGCCCTGGGCGATGAACCGGATTCCCTGATCGATGGCGACCTGCAACTGGATCAGCGACTCCTTGGGGCTGATCTTGTTGTCGAAGGGCACGATCTCGAACATCTTGCCGCCCAGAACGCCCCCCTTCCTGTTGACCAGTTCCTCGGCGGCGAACCGGTACTGGGCGAGGCCCTGCTCGCCGGTGGCGGCGAAGGGCCCGGACAGCGGGTCGATGAAAGCGATCTTGATGGTGTCGGCAAAGGCGGCGGCCGCACTGATGGAAAGTGCAAGCGCGGCCCCGAGGCCGATCCTGGTCGTTCTGCGCATGGTCAATCCTCCCAATCGGACGCCCTTCCAGCTTGTTTTTCGCTGTTGCGGGCGGACGTGGTAAAAGCGTTGCACAACCGGATTCAAAGTCAAGCACCTCGCAGCGCACCGCTCTGGCCGGGATCGTTCCGGGCCGGGCGGGATGCCGGAAACGCGCCGGATGTTGTCCGGCGGCACGCAATTACTTCAGGTTCATGGTGTAGAATATTGATATTTATAAATATTCACGCTCATGAAGTTTTTTTGCGACTTCCGGCTCACTGCGGAACGGGCCATACGGTGGCGGCTTCTGCGCGGGCGCGCGGGCGGCCTTTCCCGCGGATCGTAACGCAACGTCAGGTTGATGCTGCTTCCGGGCGCGCCGAGGGGCGCAACACGGATGCGCCCCGCCTTCAGCCGCCCTCCGGCCGCAGGCTTATGGCGCTTGCAGCCGCGCGGAGCCTTTCGGCGTAATACCCTTCCAGCTGGTCCCTGGTCACGTGGAAGGACGGCCCGCCCACGTTCAGGCCGAACACCCGCGATCCGTTCAGCGAGAACACCGGCACCGCGATTCCGTTCACGTCGCCGCGCCATTCGCCGTAGGAGGTGCAGTAGCCATATGCCGCGTATTCCTCGGCCGCGCGGGCAAAGGCGCCGCGCCGCGCCGCTTCGCCCTCGGGGTCGTCGCGCCGGGCAATGTCGAAGACCCGCTCGCGCTCGTCCGCGTCCAGCGCCACCAGGATCGCCCGCCCCATGGCCGATTGGAACAGCGGCAGGCGCGAACCCACATGCATGGCCAGGGCCACGTTCTCGCGCGAGCGGCGCACCGCCACATAGACGGCTTCGAGCCGGTGCCGTTCGCCGAGCGCCGCGGTGATGTAGGAGTTCGGTCCGTTGCGCAGCCCGCGCAGCACCTGCCCCGCCCGCTCGCAGATATCCATGCCGGCAAGCACGCCGAACCCCAGTTGCAGCACCCCCGGCCCCAGCCGGTAGCGGCCGGTGCGCGGATCGGCGACAAGGTATTCCAGCCGGCACAGCGTATGGGTCAGCCGCGACACCGTGGCCTTGGGCAGGCCGGTACGTTCGGAGATGTCGGTGTTGCTCAGCCCCTGTTCGTTGGGGCGGAAACAGCGCAGCACGTCCAGCCCCCGCGCCAGAGCGGTCACGAAGTTGCGGTCCTTCGCCTCGTCCCGTTGCCTTGCGTTTCCGTCTTGGTGCATGTGCGTTTCCTTGTCGGCCGCGGGCTCGCCTTCAGCGCTCCAGCGCCTTCAGCCCGTGCTCGGCAAAGACCGGCACGTACCGGCCCAGTTTCAGCGCCCGCTCGGGGTTTGACGCATTCCCGTCCAGCGCCCGCTTCAACACGCCCTGGATGATCCCCGCCATGCGGAAGAAGCAGAAGGACAGGTAGAATCCGAAATTCTCGATCTCGGACAATCCCCTGCGTTCGCAATATCTTGCGATGAATTCTTCATCCGAAGGCAGTCCCAGCGCCGCACGATCGATCCCGGCCAGCCCGCGCCCCTCGCTCCCGGCGGGCATCTGCCACTGCATGATGACGCTGGCCAGATCCGCGTAAGGGTGGCCGATGGTGGACAGCTCCCAGTCCAGCACCGCCAGGCATTCGGTGCCGTCGGAGGCGAAGATCATGTTGTCGATGCGGTAGTCCCCGTGCACCAGAGTGCGCTGGCCGTCGTCTTCGGGCATGTTCGCCGCCAGCGCCTCGATCAGCCGGTCCATGGCCGGCAGCGTTTCGGTTTCCGAGGCGCGGTACTGCCTGGTCCAGCGTGCCAGCTGGCGTTCGAAATAGTTGCCCGGCGGGCCGAAATCGGACAGCCCGACCGCGTCGATATCGACCATGTGCAGCGCGGCCAGCACGCGGTTCATCTCGTCGATGACGCCGGCGCGGGTGGCATTGTCCACCCCGGGCATGGTCGGTTCCTTGAAGTTGCGCCCCTCCACGTGATCCATGACATAGAAGGCCGAGCCGATCACGCTGTCGTCCTCGCACAGCACATGCACGCGCGGCACCGGCACCTGCGACCCCCACAGCGCCTTCTGGACGCGAAACTCCCGGTCCACCGCGTGGGCGGATTTCAGCAGCTTGCCGGGCGGCTTGCGGCGCAGGACGTAGCGCCCGCCGGGCGTGACCAGCAGGAAGGTCGGGTTCGACTGGCCGGTGGCAAACTTGCGCTGCTCTTCGATCGGACCCTGCCAGCCCGGCAGATTGTCCCGCAGCCAGGCGTCAACCGCGCCTGCATCCAGCGTCTGGGTTTGCTGTGTCATGGGCCTGAACCTCAGCTGTAGCTTGTCAATTTCGCACCTTCCGGGCCGGAAAAATGCGGGGCTGCATTGAACTCGTGCAAACTGATCCGCTCGCGCGAGAACACGAAACGGGTCATCGAAGCATTCCGCACCTGGAGATTGAGTGCCACCATCTGTTCGGGCGGCGCCTGCAGGGTGGTCGCCACCAGCTGTCCGATTGGCCCGCCCGAGCTGATCACGAGGATGCGTTTCGCCCCGTCCCGGGTGGCGAAGTCGCGTGCCTCGGCCACCCGGGCGGCAAAGGCGGACCAGCTTTCCTTCGCGCCCTCCAGCCCGCCGCGCTGCCATTCGAGGATCGCCTCGCGCAGCGTGCGGAAATGGGTCTTGCGGTCGCGGCGCACCGCATCGGGCATCCGGCCCCCGAACTTCACCCGCAGCAGGTCGTGAAAATCATATTCGTCGAAGCCGGGATGTTCCTCGGGCGGATCGGCAAAGCCCATTTCGGCCAGCGTCTCCTTCTGCCGTCTCAGGGTGCCGGTCATCACCCGGTCCGGCTGCCAGCCGCTTGCGCGCAGAACCTCGCCCACCGCCTGCGACTGGCGGCGGCCGAGATCGCTCAGCCGGTCATAATCGTCGGCCCCGAACGAGGCCTGCCCGTGCCGGATGACCAGAAGCTCGGCCATTTCACGCGCCCCCGAACTCGGCCGCAAGCCGCGCGCCGGCGGCGCGGTATTCCCGATCGATCCGGTCGATCAGCTCGGCCGCCGGCACCACCGCGCGCACGTCGCCGATCCCCTGCCCCGCGCCCCAGATCTCCTTCCACGCCTTCGGCTTCGACTCCCCCCGGCCGAAATCCATCCGGGACGGATCGGCCTCGGGCAGGTTGTCGGGATCGAGCCCCGCGCGGGCGATGCTCGGCTTCAGGTAGTTGCCATGAACCCCGGTGAAGAATGAGGAATACACGATGTCCTCGGCCCCGCTCTCGACGATCATCCGCTTGTAGTCCGGCTTCGCGTTGGCCTCCTGCGTGGCGATGAAGGGCGAGCCGACATAGCCGAAATCCGCCCCCACCGCGCGCGCCGCCAGCAGCGCCTCGCCGCTCGCAATCGCCCCCGACAGCGCCAGCGGACCGTCGAACCAGGCCCGGATCTCGCGGATCAGCGCAAAGGGCGATTGCCGCCCCGCATGCCCGCCGGCGCCCGCGGCCACGGCGATCAGCCCGTCGGCGCCCTTGTCGATGGCCTTGCGGGCGAAGGTGTCGTTGATGACGTCATGCAGCACCACGCCGCCGGCGGCATGGGCGGCCTCGTTGACCTCGGCCCGCGCCCCCAGCGAGGTGATCCACACCGGCACCTTCCACCTCGCGCAGATCTCGATGTCGCGCTGCAGCCGGGTGTTGGAGCGGTGCACGATCTGGTTCACCGCAAAGGGCGCGGCCGGATTGTCCGGGTTGTCCTGGTTGTGGCGGTCGAGTTCCTCGGTGATCCGCTTGAGCCAGACCTCAAGCAGCGGCGGCTCGCCCTCGGCCTCGCGGGCATTGAGCGCCGGGAACGATCCGATGATGCCCGCCTTGCACTGGGCGATGACCAGTTCGGGAACCGAGATGATGAAAAGCGGCGCCCCGATCAGGGGAATCCGAAGGCCCCTCAGGGCCGGGGGAAGGCGGCTTTCGTCCCGTTTCCACACGATTTCGCCGCTGCGTGATCCGTCCATCTGCCTGGTTCCGCTCTTCGCCCGCTCGCCTGCCGTCGCGGCGCGACGGCAATGTCTGCCCTATTCCAGTGCCGCGGCGAAGATGTTGCCGCCGGTCTGCACGTTGATCCCGCCGGACACGGGGATCACCGCCCCGGTGACGTAGGATCCGCCCCTGCCGCACAGGAACAGCATCGCCCCGGCAATGTCCTCGTCGCGGCCCACGCGGCCAAGGGGCACGGTTGCCGCGACCTTCTCGCGCCGCTCTTCGTCGCCGATGGCAAAGTCGGTCATGCTGGACACGAACGGCCCCGGTGCCAGCGCGTTGACGGTGATGTAGAACCCCGCCAGCTCCTTGGCGAGGATCTTCGTCAGGTGCAGCACCGCCGCCTTCGAGGCGGAATAGGAATAGGCCCCGTCGCCCAGCGGCACCTCGCCCATGACCGAGCCCACGTTCACCACCCGCGCCGGAGCATCCCGCGTGCCCGTCGCCACCAGCATCGGCAGCAGCCCCTGCGTGAGGTGGAAAAGCCCGGTCACGTTCACCGAAAGTACCCGGTTCCACGCGTCATAGGGAAACTGCCCCAGCGGCGCGCCCCAGGTGGTGCCGGCGTTGTTCATCAGGATGTCGAGCGAATTCGTGCGCGCCCTGACCTCCTTCACCAGCGCGTCCACGCCTTCTTCGCTGCCCACGTCGCCGGCGAAGCCCTCGGCGCTGCCGGGCGCGTCCAGCGCGTTCAGCGCCTCGGCCGCGGATTCGCACGCCTCGCCCTTGCGCGAGGCGATCAGCACCCGCGCCCCGGCCCGCACCAGCGCCTCGGCAGCCATCCGGCCGATCCCCGTGGCGCCGCCGGTGACCACCGCGGTCCGGCCTTGCAGATCGAACAACTCTTGCGGCATCATCATGGTCCTCCCCTGCGGGCAGATGCGAATGGGGCTTGCCGTCCCTTCGGATCACCCTGTTCCGCTGTGCAAAATGACATTTCGATATGCGATTGACAACCGCAGAGCGCGGGGAAAGACTTCACGTCACTTGCGCACAGGGAGACAATCTTCGATGAAAGCCATGCTGAGTACCGCGCCGGGCGGACCCGAGACCCTGGAACTGACCGACCTGCCCGAGCCCGAACCGAAGAAGGGCCAGATCCGGGTGGGCGTGCGCGCCGCCGGGGCGAATTTTCCCGACACCCTGATCATACGCGATCTCTACCAGATGAAACCGCCCCGCCCCTTTGCGCCGGGTGGAGAGGTCGCCGGCGTCGTGGAAGCGGTGGGCGAGGGCGTGGAGGGGTTTTCTGCCGGCGACCGGGTGCTGGCGCTGACCGGCTTTGGCGGCTTTGCCACGCAGGTCTGCGTTCCCGCCATCAACGCGACGAGGATTCCCGACGAGATGCCGTTCGAGGACGCGGCCTGCTTCGTCTTTACCTACGGCACCTCGTATCACGCGCTCAAGGATCGCGCCGGTTTGCAGCCGGGCGAGACGCTGCTCGTCCTGGGCGCGGCAGGAGGGGTCGGCGCGGCCGCGGTCGAGCTGGGCCGCGCCATGGGCGCGCGCGTCATCGCGGCGGTGTCGTCCGAAGAGAAGGCCGCCTTCTGCCGCCATATCGGGGCGGACGAGACGCTGATCTATCCGCGCGACCTTGAGGGGCGCGAGGCGCAGAAGGCCCTGTCGGCCGAGATCAGGAAGATCGCCGGCAGCGGTGGGGTGGACGTGGTCTATGACGCCGTGGGCGGGGCCTATGCCGAACCGGCGCTGCGGGCGCTGGCGTGGAAGGGCCGGTTCCTGGTGGTCGGCTTCCCGGCGGGCATTCCCAGGATCCCGCTGAACCTGACCCTGCTGAAGGTCACGCAGATCGTCGGCGTGTTCTGGGGCGCCTGGGTTGCGCGCGAGCCGCAGGCGCACGCCGCGAACATGGCCGAACTGTTCGCGCTGTATGGCGAGGGGCGGATCAGGCCGCGCATCACGGCTCGGTTTCCGCTGGCGCAGGCGGGCCGGGCGCTGGAGATGCTGGAACAGCGAAAGGCGACGGGCAAGGTGGTGGTCACCATGGCGTGACGGCCGGGCCTGGCGCGAGGGGTATCGCGGCGGTCTTGCGCCCGCCGCGATGCCTCCGGCGGGGATATTTGGGGCCAGAAAAAAGACGCCGGTCGGTGCCCGTTACAGGTGGGCGCAGTCGTTGTAGCAGCGCAGCGTCATTTCCTCGCCGTGGATCACCAGCCGGCTGATCGAGCCGTTTGCCGCTCCGTTGAAGGCAAAGGGGCGCGCGCCGGTGGCGATGGCAAGCGCCGCGCCGATCACGCCGCCATGCACGAAGGCGGCGATGCGCTGATCGGCATGGGCCGCGGCGAGGCGCAACAGGGCGGCGCGCACGCGGGCCTGCAGCGCGGCGGTGGTTTCGGCGCCGGGGATTTCGCCCCATTCGTGACGGGCCAGGGCCCGTTGCCAGGCCGGGTCACCATTGGCGGCGCGGATACGGTATTCGCCGCCGTCCCAGTCGCCCAGGTGCACTTCGCGCAGGTCGGGTTCCACGATCGGTGTCAGGCCCAGTCGTTCGACCAGTGGCGCCGCAGTCTGGTGGGTGCGGCGCAAGGTGGTGACATAGATGGCGTGCAACGTTTCGGATCGCAGCCGCGCGGCCACGGCCCGGGCCTGCTCATGGCCCCGGGGATGCAGTGACGGATCGCCGTGGCCGTCCCGCAGCGGAAAGGGTTGGCCCGGCCGGGCCGGTTCGCTTTCGCCGTGGCGGACCAGCAGCAGGTCCATCGCCCCCGCCGGGGGGCGATAGACGGCTTGGCGGTATTCCCGCGTCACCCGGCGGCGCGCGACGTGCGGTCCTCGCGCAGGCGGGTCAGTTCCTCGGCCACGAGGAAGGCCAGTTCCAGCGATTGCGAGGCGTTCAGGCGCGGGTCGCAGGCGGTGTGGTAGCGGTCCGAGAGGTTCTCTTCGCTGATCGCATGCACGCCGCCGGTGCATTCGGTCACGTCCTGCCCGGTCATCTCGAAATGCACGCCGCCGGGGATCGTGCCTTCGGCCGCGTGGATGGCGAAGAATTCGCGCACCTCGCGCAGCACCGCATCGAAGGGACGGGTCTTGAAGCCGGTGGAGGACTTGATCGTGTTGCCATGCATCGGATCGCACACCCAGGTGACATTGGCGCCCTCTTCCTGCACGGTGCGGATCAGCCGCGGCAAGTGCTCGGCCACCTTGCCGGCCCCGAACCGGGTAATCAGCGTGAGCCGGCCCGGCTCGTTCTCGGGGTTCAGCCGCTCCAGCAGCACCCGCAGGTCGTCGGTGGTCATGGTCGGCCCGCATTTCAGGCCGATCGGGTTCAGCACCCCGCGCAGGAATTCCACATGCGCGCCGTCGGGCTGGCGGGTGCGGTCGCCGATCCACAGCAGATGCCCGGACCCGGCCAGCCACTTGCCCGAGGTGGAATCGAGCCGCGTCAGCGCCTCTTCGTATTCCAGCAGCAACCCTTCATGGCTGGTGTAGAATTCCACCATGCGCAGGGAATGGGCGGTTTGCGCATCGACGCCGGCCGCGCGCATGAAATCCAGCGCGTCGGTGATGCGGTTGGCCATTTCGCGGTATTTCTCGGCCTTTTCGCTTTCGGTAAAGCTCAGCGTCCAGGAATGGACCTGGTTCACATCCGCATAGCCGCCGGTGGAAAAGGCCCGCAGCAGGTTCAGCGTGGCCGCGGCCTGGGTATAGGCGCGCAGCATCCGTTCGGGATCGGGCAGGCGCGCCCGGGGGGTGAAATCCAGGTCGTTGATGATGTCGCCGCGGTAGCTGGGCAACTCCACCCCGTCCTGCACCTCGGTCGGCGCGCTGCGCGGCTTGGCGAACTGGCCGGCCATGCGGCCCACCTTGATCACCGGCACCTTGGCGCCGTAGGTCAGCACCATCGCCATCTGCAGCATCACCTTGAAGGTGTCGCGGATCGCGTTGGCGCTGAACTGTCCGAAGCTTTCGGCGCAGTCTCCTCCCTGCAGCAGGAAGGCCTTGCCGCGCGAGGCTTCGCCAAGAAGCGATTTCAGCCGCCGGGCCTCGCCGGCGAAGACCAGCGGCGGAAACTGCGAAAGCTGTTCCTCGACCCGGGCCAGCGCCTGCGCGTCGGTATAGTCGGGCATCTGCACCCGCGGCTTGCTCCGCCAGCCTGATTTTTCCCACTCGGTCATCGTTCGCGTCTCCGGCTTCGGACTGTCAGGGGGGTTCTATACAAAACCGGGAAGGCGCTGACCATATGCGTTTTGCGGCTCTTGACGAGGCTTTCGCGCTCTGACCATGCTCGATCAGAAGAAACCCCGGCCTGGCGCGGATTCCACCGATTCCGCGAATCCCGGACCGGCCAGAAGGACTGCACCGCCATGCAGGACAGACGCAGCATCGCCCCCGGCGACAGCGCCCTCGACCGCCCAAAACGGTTCGTTTTCGTTCTGCTCGAGAATTTCACCCTGCTTTCCTTTGCCTCGGCCGTGGAATGCCTGCGGATCGCCAACCGCATGGCCGGTCGGGAGATCTATTCCTGGGTGCTGATGGGAGAGGGCGGAGAGCAGGCGCGCTGCTCGGCCGGCACGACGTTTCGACTCGATTCGGACCTGTGCGAACTGCAGCGCGACGACGTGATCCTGGTCTGCGGCGGAATCGACGTGCGCAAGGCAACCAGCAAGCGGCTGCTCAACTGGTTGCGGCGCGAGGCCCGCAGGGGGCTGGCCATCGGCGGGTTGTGCACGGCGGCCTACACGCTGGCCAGGGCCGGGATCCTGGACGGAAAGCGGGCGACGATCCACTGGGAAAACGCCGACAGCTTTGCCGAGGAATTCGACGAAGTGACGCTGACCAAGTCGGTTTTCGTTCTCGACGGCAACCGGATGACCACCGCCGGCGGCACCGCCTCCATCGACCTGATGCTGAAGCTGATCGCCGACGACCATGGCGAGGATCTGGCCAACGCGGTGGCCGATCAGCAGATCTATTCGTCGATCCGCACCGACCAGGACACCCAGCGGCTGAGCGTGCCGACCCGGATCGGCGTGCGCCACCCCAAGCTGGCCCAGGTCATCCAGATGATGGAACAGAACATCGAGGAACCGATCAGCCCCTCGCTTCTGGCCCGCGAGGTCGGCATGTCGACGCGCCAGCTCGAACGCCTGTTCCGCCGCTACCTCAACCGCAGCCCGAAGCGCTACTACATGGAATTGCGGCTGCAGAAGGCGCGCAACCTGCTTCTGCAGACCGACATGAGCGTGATCAACGTGGCGCTGGCCTGCGGGTTCGCGTCGCCCTCGCATTTCTCGAAATGCTACCGGGCGCATTACAACACCACCCCCTACCGCGAACGCGGCAGCCATTCGTCGCGCCTGTCCGTCTGAGGCAGGCCGGGCGGGGGTCAGAAGCGCTCGAAGATTTTGGCCGAATCGCTGTTCATGGTGAAG
>JALTNO010000087.1 GCA_027000645.1 Paracoccaceae bacterium
AAGCGCACCCGCCACCGCCGCGCGCTCATGCGGATGCTGTTCGACTATTTCGAAACCGACCGGCTCGTCTTCTGCATCGATCCGTCGAATTTCGACCTCGTGCAGGATTTCTATTCCGACCGTTCGGTGACGCGCCTGCTCGAGATCGAATGCCAGTTTTCCGACGACTACCTGATCGGACATGCCCGACGCGTTGGCCTGGCCGGGGAACGCACCAGCCGCGAAACGCTGGAACGGCTGATCCCCACCATCCGCAACGATTTCGCGCATGAAGCCGACCGCATCCGCGATGCCGGATTTCCGCATTATCACCGCATCCGCGAAACCGACACGCCGGAAGAGAACGCCGAGAAGATTGCCGCCTTCGTGTCCATACCGCACGAACAGGCGCTGGAGATCGCCAGCACCGACTACCTGTTTGCCGACTGACGCCGCCGGCTCCCGGCATCAGCGCCGCCGCAGCCAGCGCAACAACCTGCCGCGGCGGCTGGCAATCGCATCGCCCGCAGCATCGATATTGTCGCCGATCTCTTCCAGAAGCGGGTCGATCCGGGCGGCGCGGAAACGCCGCCAGCGCACGCGGATCGCCCACAGAACCGCGAACAGGACCGTCAGGAAGATGATGTTGAACCACGGGATGATGCGCACGTCCGGGCCGTCCACCTCCCAGATCGCCAGTGCGTTGGGGTAGATGGAATAGAGGTTCGACCGCCACCCGTAGTGGCGAATCACCACCCATTTCGGGTTCTCGGCGGTGGACTTCAGATCCGAAGCCCTGGTCTGAAGGCTGGCGGTGTTGAACTTGAAATATGGCGGCCAGCCCCAGCCGGTATCCTCGTTGCGGTATTCCATCGGCTTGCCGTTTCGGAGAATCGCGGCAATGAAGAACACGTCGCGGCTGCCCACCTTTTCGGCATCCCCCGCCCCGGCATGGGAATAGAACCACCAGTTCTCGCCGAAATCGACCCGCTTGGGATAGGCATCGGTAATCCGCGCCACGTCATGCTGCGGCAGGGTATAGTGCAGAAAGGCCGCGAACAGGCCGATCACGAGAACCCGGAAGATCCACTTCACAATTCTCCACATCGTGCCTGCCTCGCTTACCTGTTCACGTACTGGATGATGACCACAAGGGCCACCCACGGCACAATGTAAATGGCCAACAACAGCTTGCGGCGCAAGGAGCGTTCGTAGGACCGGAGCCCGCGATCGACGAATTCCTCCCGGCCGACACCACCGCCGCCGGCTTCATCCCACTCCGCCTCCAGCCGCCGGCGTTCGCGCCCGCGGGCGCGCAGCGCGATCACCACATAGACCACCGTCTGCACCACCAGGAACGGAATGAAGAATCGCAAGAAGGCAATCATCTCGGGCCCGCAGCCCTGTCAGAATGCATCCGCCCCGGCCCCCCTGTGCCCTTTCGACGCATGACAGACGTACTCCCGCCGCTCCATCGATGTCCAGTCGGGCAGTCCATCCGCTCCGACCGCCCCTTCATCTTGCCGAAAGGGTCTATTCCAGTTGAGCAGTTCTGAGCCCATACTAAGGTGTTCATATGGCTCAGAAAAACAGGTATCTGTTTCGGGGGAGAATTTCCGAACGGAAATTCCGCGATCTTGTGCGGCTTTTCGC
>JALTNO010000088.1 GCA_027000645.1 Paracoccaceae bacterium
AGGACTGCTCTATGCACAGATGAGCGCCGACGGCGTGCTCGACGACGGCCCGTTCTGACCGCCCGCCCCGCTTCATCTCGCCACAAATACTCCCGCCGGAGGCACGCGCCGCAAGGCGCGTTCAGCGACCTCATCAGCGGCCTCAGAAGATCTTGCCGGGATTCATGATATTGTGGGGATCGATCGCCGCCTTCAGCGCCGCCATGACTTCCGTGGCCGGACCCAGCTCCTGCTTCAGATAATCGCGCTTGCCCTGCCCGATGCCGTGTTCGCCGGTGCAGGTGCCATCCATCGAGATCGCCAGCTCGGCCAGCCAGCCGGCAAAATCCTCGGTGCGGGCGATCTCGTCCGCGTCGTTCGGATCGACGATCGGCGAGATATGGAAATTCCCGTCCCCCACATGCCCCACCAGCGGCGCCAGAAGCCCCAGTTCCTCGGCCCGCGCCGTGGCCGCGTTCACGCATTCCGCCAGCCGCGAGATCGGCACGCAGACATCGGTGGCAAATCCCGTCGCCCCGGGGCGCAACTGCAGCGAGGCCCAATAGAAATCGTGCCGCGCCTTCCACAGCCGGTTGCGCTCTTCGGCCGAGCGGGTCCATTCGAACCCGGCCCCGCCCACATCCTCGGCAATGGTGCCGAAGGTCTCGGCCTGTTCGGCAACGCCTGCCTCGGACCCGTGGAACTCCAGCAGCAGCAGCGGAGCCTCCGGCAGATCCATCTTCGAATAGGCATTGACCGCCCGCACCGCCACCCGGTCCAGCAATTCGATGCGCGCCACCGGAATGCCGTACTGGATCGTCGCCATCACCGCCCGGCAGGCGGCATCCACGGTCGGAAAGGAACAGCGCGCGGCCGACATCGCCTCGGGGATGCCATGCAGGCGCAGGGTGATCTCGGTGATCAGGCCCAGCGTGCCTTCGGCCCCGACCAGCAGCCGCGTCAGGTCGTAACCGGCCGAGGACTTGCGCGCCCGCTGCGCGGTGCGGATGATGCGCCCGTCCGGCATGACCGCCTCGAGCGCGATCACGTTGTCCTTCATGGTGCCATAGCGCACCGCATTGGTGCCGCTCGCCCGGGTCGAGGCCATCCCCCCCAGCGACGCATTGGCGCCCGGATCGATGGGAAAGAACAGGCCCTGGTCGCGCAGATGGGTGTTGAGCTGCTCGCGCGTGACGCCGGGCTGCACCACGCAGTCGAGATCCTCGGCATGAACCGCGAGAATCCGGTCCATCTGCGTGAAATCCACGCAGATCCCGCCCGCCGGCGCGTTCACATGGCCTTCGAGCGACGTGCCCGTGCCATAGCCGATCACCGGAACCCGGTGTTCGGCACAGGCGCGCACGATGTCGGCCACCTCTTCGGTCGAATGCGGAAAGACCACCGCGTCGGGCGGCTGAGTCTCGATCCAGGTGGTGGTGTGCCCGTGCTGCTGGCGAATTGCCGCCCCGGTCTGGAGCCTGTCCCCGAAGGCCTGCCTGAGGATGCCGATGACGGTTTCGGTGCCCGCCTCGTTGCGCGGCAGCGTGCTGACCCTGGCCATGTCTGTCCTCCTCGGGTTCCCCGGCCCATCTCTTGCCCCAACCCGCGGGCGAGAGCAAGCACCCGCCGCGCCGCCGGCCGGGCTCAGGAC
>JALTNO010000089.1 GCA_027000645.1 Paracoccaceae bacterium
CGATCAGAAACTGGGCCGCCCGGTCGAGGCGGATGTGCGGCGGCCCCTCGCCGGGCTTCAGGCTCAGCGGAGCGGGCGCGAAATTCATCACCCCGTAATCGGCGTCGAGCCACTTTTCCGCCCCCTCGCGGGCCGGAGACAGCAGCCGGGCGGGATCCTCGGGCAGCTCGCCGGGGTAGAAGGCGGCCTGCCGGCCGTCCTCCAGCCACCCGCGCACGCAATCGAGCCGCCGCCCCCCGTGCTCGACGGTTTCCTCCACCGTGGCACGCAGGGCGGCGATCGACATGGCCGCCGTCCGCGCCCCCGAAAAATCGGCCCGCGCCCGGGCGTCCTTCACCAGCGCCTCCATGATCGCGGTCAGCCGCGGATGCTGGCGGTGGTGCAGATGATCGGCCTTGGTAGCGGCGAACAGGATCTTCTCCACCCGCCGGCCGGTCAGCAACCGCGTCAGGAAGGCATTGCGCCCGGGCCGGAAGGCCGAGAGAATCCCGGCCATGGCACGGCGCATGTCCTCCACCGCCCTCGGGCCGGCATGGATCGCGCCCAGCACGTCCACCAGCACGATCTGGCGGTCGATGCGGGCGAAATGGGCCCGGAAGAAGGGCCTGACCACCTGGCGCTTGTAGGCCTCGTATCGCCGTTCCATCTCGCGCCAGAGCGTTCCACGGCGCACCCGCCCGGGGCGCGGCAGCGGCGCGAAGGTGAGCACCGGCGAGCCGGCCAGATCGCCCGGCAGCAGGAACCGGCCCGGCGTGCAATCGGAAAGCCCCGCGGTGCGCGCGGCCCGCAGCGTGCCGGTGTAGCCCTCGGCCAGCGCGCGGGCCAGCGCCTCGTCATGGGGCACGGCGCCGTCCGTCTCTCGCGCCTGGCGCAGGAATGCCGCTGCCCCGTCCCGCGCTTCCAGCCGCTCCAGCACTTCACCGGACCACTCTTTATAATCCTTGTCCAGAAGCGCCAGATCCAGCAGCCACTCGCCGGGATAGTCGACGATGTCCAGATGCAGCCTGCGTGGCCCCCGCACCGCCCCCATGAGCCCCGAGGGCCGGACCCGCAGCGACAGGCGCAGCTCGCTGACACTGCGGGTCCCTTGCGGCCAGCGCGGCCGGGGCGCGGTGAGGGCGGCCAGATGCGTCTCGTAGTCGAAACGCGGCACGGTATCGTCGGGCTGGGGCTGCAGGAAGGCCGCCTCGATCGAGTCGTCGGCTGCGGCCACCAGCTGGCCCATCCGGGCCCGGTCGATGAGGTTGGCCACCAGCGAGGTGATGAACACCGTCTTGCCGGCGCGGCTCAGCCCGGTGACGCCCAGCCGGATCACCGGCTCGAACAGCGCCTCGCGGGCGGTGCCCTGCACCGCCTCGACCCCGCGCGTCACCCCCTCTGCGATATCGGCGAAAACCAAACTCTGCCCCTGTGCCTTGCCCTTCGAAACATAGGCGCCCCCTCGCCCGCCCGCCAGAGCCTTCGCAAGCAAGGGCCTTCTTCTGTCCAGAAAATACTCCCGCGCGGCGGTCCGGCACGGACCCGCCCGGCATTGCCCGCCGCGCCCCGGCACGCTATGGCCCCTTCCATGCGCCATGCGTTGAAGATCGAATACCACGGCGGGCCGTTTTCCGGCTGGCAGCG
>JALTNO010000090.1 GCA_027000645.1 Paracoccaceae bacterium
CACCAGCACCACCCGCCCGACATAGCTCCCGGCCGCCCGGCCCAGCCCCTCGGCCCGCGACTTGCGCCCCAGGAAGGCATGCGGCGCCACCGGGGTCAGCTTGTCCAGCAGCGCCTCTTCCCCGATCAGCTGGGCAAACGAGGGCAGCGCCTGCACCTCCAGCCCCATCTTCTGCAGCCGCCGGGCGATCTGCGCCTGCCGGGGCTGCGACACCGAGGGCATCGCCAGCAGCACCCGCCTGATGTCCTTCTCGGCCACCAGTTCGGCGATGCGTGCAGGCGCATGCACCGGCAGCCCGGCCACGACCATGCCCTGGAGCGAGCCGTTGTCGTCCACGAAGGCCACCGGGTCGATGCTGTCATGGGCCTTGAGCGCATGGGCCAGCTGGGTGCCGGTATTGCCGGCGCCGTAGATCAGCACCCGGCAGCGCGGCCCGGCCCGGTCGTAGATGGCCAGAACGATCTGGTAGAGCACCGCGCGGCTGGCCACCAGCATCAGGAAATAGCCGATGGCGAAGGTCACATGGGTGCCCAGCGGCAGCGGCGCCGCAACGAAGGGCGACAGCACCGCCATGGCCACGGCGACCAGCACCGCATGCACCGCCGTCAGCCCGACGGCGTGACGTTCATAGGCCTTGAGCGGGATCTGCGGCAGCCCCAGCCACATCAGCGAGGCGATGGCGATCGGCAGGATCGAGGGCAGCACCGGCAGGTAGCGAAACAGCATCTGCAATGCCGGCTGCGGCTGGCTCTGCACCGCGAAGGTAAACAGCATCGCCGCCGGAATCAGCGCCAGGTCGATGGCCAGGAACACATGGGCCTTCTGTTTGCGCGAGAGCGAAAGGATCAGCCTGTGCATTCAGGCCCTCCCCGCTTTCCGGCTGGCAGCATGTTGTCGAAACGGATCATGTCAAAACTCGTCCGGGCCCATCGCATCACGCGGGCGGCCATGCAGTCAATACGCCCTTCCAGCGTACCCCGGAGACAGCGCCATGCCTATCGGCTTTTGGTTGAAATCGGGCAAATCCCTCCGCAACGGCAGGAACCCGCCGCTCAGCGGCGACGGAACAGGTTGCCGACGGTCTGGAACACCAGGTCGAAATCGAAGCACAGGTTCCGATGGCGCTGATAGATGAGATCCAGCCGCGCCTTGGCCGGGATGCAGATGCGGGAATAGAGCGCGTCGGTCTCCTCCGGCGTGGTGCAGCGCGCCAGCAGCTCGGTCTCGTGCCGATGATAGACGATCGAGGCCAGCCCGGTCACGCCGGGGCGCGATTTGAGCACCTGGCGGTAGAGATCGGGAAAGCGTTCGACATATTCGCGCAGCGGCGGGCGCGGTCCGACGAAGCTCAGATCCCCCTTGAGGATGTTCCACAGCTGCGGCAGCTCGTCCAGCCGCCGGGCGCGCAGCCAGGCGCCCTCCGGCGTGATCCGCGCCGCCTTGTGCCCGCCCGAGACGCCGCGATCCTCCTCGGCCACGGTCATGGTGCGGAACTTCCACAGCATGAAGGGCTCGTCCACCCCCTTCATCCGCTCCGAGACGTAGAAGACCGGGCGGCCCTGCCGCCGCCACAGCCAGAGCGCCAGCCCCAGGATCAGCGGCCACAAGAGCGCCACCAGCAA
>JALTNO010000091.1 GCA_027000645.1 Paracoccaceae bacterium
CCCACGATCGACATGGGAAAGCTCAGCAGGAACACCGCCTGGGCGAATTCGATTCCGTACCAGAACCCCAGCATCGCCAGCGTGGACAGGACGAAACATCCCAGCCCCAGGATCCACAGCCCCGACACCCGCGCGATATAGAGCAGCCGGTTGACATTGACCCGGGCGATGTCCTCGAGGTCGGCCTCGGCCTGGCCGCCGACGCGGCGCGCCCGGTGCACCATGTCGAAGGGCACCCCCATCACCCAGTGGCTGGCCGAGGACCAGGTCACCGCCAGCGCGATCCAGTACCAGAGGTTGGAAAAGGACCGCATGTCGATCAGTTCGAAAATCGAGGAATACCAGTCCAACTGCCCTGCCCTTCAACCCTGTCCCGATACGGTCCTGCCGGCTTTTCCGGCCCGCCCGGAAGGCGCGGCCATTCATGCTCTTGTGAGCGATGTTTTTCCATGCCACCCAGAAACGGAATGTTCAAGGAGTCTCGCCCATGAAACCCACCGTCGCCCCGTTTCCCGCCGCCCGCCTGCGCCGCACCCGCGTCTCGCCCGCGCTCAGGGCGCTGGTGCGCGAGAGCACGCTTTCGCCGGCCGATCTGATCTGGCCGGTCTTCGTGCGCGCCGGCCGCGGCGAGCAGGAGCCGGTGCCCTCGATGCCCGGCGTGATGCGCCGCAGCGTCGATCTGGTGGCGCGCGCCGCCCGCGAGGCCGCCGATCTGGGCATCCCGGCGATCTGCATCTTCCCCTACACGGCACTGGAAGACCGGACCGAGGACTGCGCCATGGCCTGGGATCCCGACAACCTGTCGAACCGGGCGATCCGGGCGATCAAGGACGCGGTGCCCGAAATCGCGGTGATGACCGACGTGGCGCTCGATCCCTACAACATCAACGGCCATGACGGCTTCGTGGTCGAGGGCGAGATCGTCAATGACGAAACGGTCGAGGCGCTGGTCAGGATGGCGCTGGCCCAGGCCGAGGCCGGCGCCGATATCATCGGGCCTTCGGACATGATGGACGGGCGCATCGGCGCCATCCGCCGGGCGCTGGAGGCGGAAGGCCACCGCAATGTGTCGATCCTGAGCTATTCGGCCAAGTATGCCAGCGCCTTCTACGGCCCGTTCCGCGACGCGGTGGGCGCGAGCGGCGCGCTGAGCGGGGACAAGAACACCTACCAGATGGACCCGGCCAATTCCGACGAGGCCCTGCGCCTGATCGAGCGCGACCTGAACGAGGGCGCGGACATGGTGATGGTCAAGCCGGGGATGCCCTATCTCGACATCTGCCGGCGGGTGAAGGACGCCTTCGGAGTGCCCACCTTTGCCTACCAGGTCAGCGGCGAATACGCCATGATCCGGGCGGCGGCGGCCAATGGCTGGCTGGACGGCGAGAAGGTGATGATGGAAAGCCTGATCGCCTTCAAGCGGGCCGGCTGCAATGGCGTGCTGACCTATTTCGCCCCCGAGGCCGCGCGCATCCTGGGCAGCTGATTCCCGCAAGGCGCCGCCGGGCGACACGGGATCGAAACGGGGTCGAAGATGACGACATCTTGCCAGCGAGTTCCCGCCGAATCCCTCATCCGTCGGCGGGTTCGCGCGTGACAGCCCGCGCCCGATGCCGTATATC
>JALTNO010000092.1 GCA_027000645.1 Paracoccaceae bacterium
GGGACCATCGACGAGGACACGCGCGATGGCTGCCCGCTGTTTGCCGGGCGGCTGATCCGGGGGGTGCGCAACGGCCCCAGCCCGCAATGGTTGCAGGACCAGTTGCGGGCCATCGGGCTGCGCCCGATTTCGGCGCTGGTCGATATCACCAACTACTTCACCTATGACCAGAACCGCCCGCTGCATGTTTTCGACGCCGACAAGGTCAGGGGCGATCTGCGCGTCCATCGCGCGCGCGGCGGCGAGAAGATCGTCGCGCTGGACGAAAAGGAATACACGCTGAAGCCGGGCATGATCGTCATTTCCGACGACAACGGCCCCGAGAGCATCGCCGGCATCATGGGCGGCGAGGCGACCGGCGTGACCGAGGACACCGTCAACGTCTTTCTCGAAAGCGCCTATTGGGACAACGTCCAGATCGCGCTGGCCGGTCGCGCGCTCAGGATCAACTCGGACGCGCGGTATCGCTTCGAACGCGGGGTGGACCCCGAATATACCGTTCCGGGGCTGGAGCACGCCACGCAGATGATCCTTGACCTGTGCGGGGGCGAGGCCTCCGAGGTGGTGGTGGCGGGCGAGGTGCCGGATCATTCCCGCGCCTACCGGCTGGATGCAGAGCGGGTGAAAAGCCTTGTCGGCATGGACATCCCCGAATCCGAGCAGCGCCAGACGCTGACCCGCCTGGGCTTTCGGCTGGAGGGGAACATGGCCCATGTCCCCAGCTGGCGCCCGGATGTGCAGGGCGAGGCCGACCTGGTGGAAGAGGTCGCCCGGATTGCCTCTCTGACGAAGCTGGAAGGCCGGCCGCTGCCGCGGCTGACGCCGGGCGTGCCCCGGCCGGTGATGACCGTGCACCAGCGCCGGGTGCAGGCGGCCCGGCGGACGGCGGCAGCGTTGGGCTACAACGAATGCGTGAGCTATTCCTTCATCGACCGCGAGGCGGCGGCGCTTTTCGGCGGCGGCACGGACGAGACCATGCTGGCCAACCCGATTTCCTCGGAGATGTCGCATATGCGGCCTTCACTTCTGCCGGGGCTTCTGCGGGCGGCGGCGCGCAACCAGGCGCGCGGGTTCATGGATCTGGCCCTGTTTGAGGCCGGGCCCGAATTCTTCGGCGGCGAACCGGGGCAGCAGAAGACGGCGATTGCCGGGATTCTTGTCGGACGGACGGGCCCGAAGGACGTGCATGGCGAGTCGCGCCCGGTGGATGTGTTCGACGCCAAGGCCGATGCCGAGGCGGTGCTGTCGGCGATCGGAGCGCCGGCGAAGGTGCAGGTTCTGCGCGGCGGTGAAGGGTGGTGGCATCCGGGTCGGCACGGCCGCATCTGCCTGGGGCCGAAGAAGGTCCTGGGCGTGTTCGGAGAGCTGCACCCCAAGGTGTTGCAGAAGCTGGACGTCAAGGGGCCGGTGGTGGGTTTCGTCGTCTGGCCGGACGAAGTCCCGCTTCCGCGCAAGTCGGGGGCCAATCGGGGGGCGCTGGCCCTGCGCGACCTTCAGGCGGTCGAGCGCGACTTTGCCTTCATCGTCGATGCGGATGTGGAGGCGCAGAAGCTGGTGAATGCCGCAGCCGGGGCCGACAAGGCCCTGATCGAGGAGGTCAGGGTTTTCGACGAATTCATCGG
>JALTNO010000093.1 GCA_027000645.1 Paracoccaceae bacterium
CAACGCCTCATTGTAGGACGACCAGTTCGTGGTCTTGTACTTCGTAGGGGCCCAACTGCTCATGCCTCCCAGCTATCATGCTGGATTCACGCAGTGAATCCCTCGAAGCGTTTTGTGCAACAAAGCCGGGGTAACCGGGCCAGGACAAGGCTCAATTCAAACTGCTTTTAGGAACTATTTTGCGAATACAAAAGATTTTGTAGATTACCTTCGAAAGGGCAGAGAGCTAATTTGAGTTTTTTGCTAAACCTTGAGGCTATCCTTGATTCTTTCGACCAGAGTATTGGATAATGCCTTGAAAAGTTAATTTTATTATTTTACGCGTTCTTGCTTGGTTATAGATATCCCCTATCTTCGCAATCCAAACCAAGAAATGGGGCAAGCCATGTCGCGTTTCCTGATCGCCCTCGGCGTGGTGCTGATCCTGGCCGGGCTGCTGTGGCCGCTTGCGTCGAAGATCGGCCTGGGGCGCCTGCCCGGCGATATCGTGATCGAGCGCGAGAACACGCGCATCTTCATTCCCGTCACCAGCGCGATCGTGGTGTCGGTGGTGTTGTCGGTGGTGCTGAACCTGGTGCTGTGGCTCACCGGCGGCGGGCGGCCCTGAGGGCACGCCCGCCCGAAAGCGTCAGAACGTCTTGCGGATGTCCTTCCGGACCTCCTTCACCGCCGAATTGATCGCGTGCCCGGCCTTTTCCAGGTCGCGGGTCGCGCCCCTGGTGGTTTCGCAGGCGGCAAGGCCGAGCAGGGCAAGGCCCAGGAGAATGGCGCGTATCACGTTTCGAGGCTCCGTCATGTTGTCGAACTGGCCGGAATGTCTGCCCGCCTTCCTGCGCCTCCGCAAGGCCTGTGGCGGGCCGGCCGGGCATATCGGCAAGAAGCGACCGACCGGGATCAGCGCCCTGCGCGGATCGCCGCCCACCGTCCGATCCCGTGGTGGATCGCTGCCGCCAGGAGCAGCGCGGGGACGAAGCCGAATTCGGCCTTTGTCAGCAAGAGGGCCAGCGTCAGGTTGACCCAGCCCATCACCAGCGCGGGCACGGTGTAGTTCGGGGCCGATCTGATGTCGCGATCCCGCATCGGGCAAGTCCTGACGCTTCGCCGTCAGTATAGCCCCGTGCGGGAAGCTTCCGTCAATCCCCGCGGGCTTCGGCCAGGGCCTGGGGCAGGGCCTCGGCAAAGGCCTCCATCTCGGCCCTGCCGCCGCAGCTTGCCCGGATGCAGCGGTTCTGGGGCGGGGCGAAGGGCATCCGCACGAACACGCCGCGGGTGGCGAGGGCGGCGACGACGGCGCGGGCGAAGTCTCCGTCCCGGCCGCAATCCATGGTCACGAAATTGGTGGCCGAGGGCAGCGGCGTCAGCCCGTTGTCGCGGGCGATTGCGGCGAGGCGGGCGCGCGAGGCGGCGATTTCGTCCCGCACATGGGCCAGCCACGCCTGATCGGCCAGCGCCGCCAGCGCCCCGGCCTGGGAAATGCGGCTCATCCCGAAATGGTTGCGCACCTTGTCGAAGGCCGATATCAGATCGCGCGCGCCAAGGGCATAGCCCACCCGCGCCCCGGCCATGCCGTATGCCTTGGAAAAGGTGCGCATCCGCACCACCCGCGGGTCATCGATCCGGACCTGCAGGGCGGTGCCCTCGGGGGCGCATTCCACATAGGCCTCGTCCAGAACCAGCAGCGTGCCCTCGGGCAGCGCCTCCAGCGCGGCGGCGATGTCCTTGCCCTCGTGCCAGCTGCCCATCGGATTGTCGGGATTGGCGAGATAGACCAGCTTCGCTCCGACCTCGGCGGCCCTGGCGAACAGCGCTTCGGGGTCTTCGTGGTCGCCGCGATAGGGCACCGTGTGGATTTCGCCGCCAAACCCGGTCACGTGGTAGTTGAAGGTGGGATAGGCGCCCCGCGAGGTCACCACGCTGTCGCCCGGCGCCACGGTCAGGCGCACCAGATAGCCCAGCAGCCCGTCGATCCCTTCGCCCACCATCACGTTTTCAGGGGCGACTCCATGATGGGCGGCAAGGGCGGCGCGAAGGTCGTGGTTTTCCGGGTCGCCATACATCCAGACCTCGGCCGCGGCGCGGGCCATGGCCTCGATCGCCCTGGGCGAGGGGCCGAACACGCTTTCATTGGCGCCGATGCGGGCGCGGAAGGGAGCGCCGCGCTGGCGTTCCTGGGTCTCGGGGCCGACGAAGGGCACGGTTGCGGGCAGGCTGGCGGCAAGCGGGGTGTAGCGGGGCGTGGTCATGGGCGGGTAATATGCGCAACCGCCCCGCCGGGGCAAGTGCCCCCACGTCGTGCTGGAATGGCGGGCGGCTTCGCGGCAATCTCGCGGGGCAATGTTACCGGAGGCCCTGCATGGCACGCGTATCGGTCCGCTTTCACGATCACATCGCCCGCGTTACCCTGACCCGGCCCGACAAGATGAACGCGCTGGATGGCGAGATGGTGCAGGCGATCCTGGCCGCGGGCGAAGAGGTCGCCGCCTCGGACGCGCGCGCGGTGGTGCTTTCGGGCGAGGGGCGCAGCTTCTGCGCCGGGCTGGATCTTGCCAGTTTCAGGCAGATGGGCGCTGGCGCCGACATGAGTGAGTGGCTGCTTGAGCGCAGCCACGGGGACGCCAACGAGATGCAGGAGCTGGCGATGCTCTGGCGCCGCCTGCCGATGCCGGTGATCGCGGCGCTGCACGGGGCGGTCTTTGGCGGCGGGCTGCAGATCGCGCTGGGGGCGGATATCCGCATCGCGCGCCCTGACGCGAAACTGGCGGTGATGGAGCTGAAATGGGGCATCGTGCCCGACATGGGCGGGATGGTGCTGCTGCCGCGGCTGGTGCGCTCGGACGTGCTGCGGCTGCTGACCTACACGGCCGAGCCGGTGGACGGGGTGCAGGCCGAACGCTGGGGGCTGGTGACGCGGCTGGCCGAGGACCCGCTGGCCGAGGCGCTGGCGCTTGCCGGGCAGATTGCCGAACGCGGCCCGAACGCGATCCGCGCCGCCAAGCGGCTGATCGGGCTGGCCGAGGCCGCCCCGCAGGCCGAGGTGCTGCTGGCCGAATCGCGCGAGCAGGCGGCGTTGATCGGCCGCCCCGAGCAGATCGAGGTCGTCTCTGCGCAGATGCAGGGCCGCAAGCCGGTCTTCGACTGAGCCCCCCGAGATCATCCCGGGCCGCCTTTCGCCCCGGCCCGTGGCCGGCCGCGCCGCCTCCTGCGGCATCTGCGGCCCGCGCCGGCCGCCCGCTTCGCCTTGGCAAGCCGGCCCGCGGCGACTAGTTAGGGTCCGACACTCATGCGACAGGAGGGCCGGATGGCCGAAATCAGGGATCCCGAAAATACCATTCTCATCGAGCTCAAGGACGGCACGGTGGTCATCGAGCTGCTGCCCGACGTGGCACCGAAGCATTGCGAACGGATGAAGGAGCTGGCCCGCGCCGGCGCCTATGACAATGTCTGCTTTCACCGGGTGATCGACGGCTTCATGGCCCAGACCGGCGACGTGAAGAACGGCAACATGGAATCGGGTTTCAACCTTCGCATGGCGGGCACCGGCGGCTCGGATCTGCCGGATCTGCCGGCGGAATTCTCCAGCCTGCCGCACGATCGCGGCACGCTGGGGGCGGCGCGCTCGGCCAACCCGGACAGCGCCAATTCTCAGTTCTTCATCAATTTCACCGACAATCACTTCCTCAACGGGCAGTATACGGTCTATGGCCGGGTGATCGAGGGGATGGAATTCGTGGACAACATCACCCGGGGCGAGCCGCCGGCGGTGCCGGACCGGATGATCCGCGTCACGGTGGCGGCCGATGCTTAGGCTGGCGGCGGTTCTGGCGCTGGTGGCCGCGCCCGCACTGGCCACCGAGCTGAAGATCGAGGTCGAGGGCGAGGGCGCCAATGGCAGCTTCACCATCCGCCTGCGCGACGACGTGGCCCCGAACCATGCCGCCCGGCTGGTCGAGCTGGCGCGATCGGGCGCCTATGACGGGGTGGCGTTCCACCGGGTGATCGACGGGTTCATGGCCCAGACGGGGGATGTGCAGTATGGCCGGCTGGGCGGCGACATGCGCATGGCCGGGCGCGGGGGCTCGGACCTTCCGAACCTGAAGGCCGAGTTCTCGGATATCCCCTTCGAGCGCGGCACCGTCGGCATGGCCCGCGCCCGCGACCCGAACAGCGCCAATTCGCAGTTCTTCATCATGTTCGCTCCGGCTCCGCATCTGAACGGGCAATACACGGTCGTGGGCGAGGTGATCGAGGGCATGGAGGTGGTGGACGCGATCAAGCGCGGAACCGGACGCAACGGGGCGGTCATCGGTCGACCCGACGTGATGAAGAAGGTGACCGTGATCGAGGACTGATGCGCGGGCCGGCCCCGCCCGCAGGAACAGGTGACAGGAGGGGGCTGATGCGGATTTCATCGGCGAGGGAAATCCTGCTGTCGGGGCTGGGCGGTTTCCTGGCCATTTCGGCGGTGTTCGGCCTGACCCGGGTGCTGGAGGCAGAGCTGCAGTCGCGGCTGCTGCTGATCGCGTCCATGGGCGCGACGGCGGTTCTGCTGTTCGCCGCGCCGAAAAGCCCGCTTGCCCAGCCGTGGAACGTGATCGTGGGCCATCTGGTCTCCGCCGCCATCGGGTTCGGCGCGCATGCGTTTCTGGGCGGGTCGGCACTTGCCGCGGGCGTCGCCGTGGGGCTTGCCATTTCCGCGATGTACGCGCTTGATGCCCTGCACCCGCCCGGTGGTGCCACGGCGGCGATCCCGGTGATCGCCGGGCCGGCGCTTTCGGATTACGGGGCCTTGTTCATCTTCTTCCCGGTGGGGTTCGGGGCGGTGCTGATGGTGCTGATCGCGATCGCCTTCAACTATCCGCTGAAATGGCGCCGCTACCCCGCGCGCCTGGCGCCGCCCGAACCGGCTCCGGCCTACCCGGACATCTCGCATGCCGATTTCGTGGCCGCGCTGAGCGGGATCGATACTTTCGTGGACATCTCGGAGGAGGACCTTCTGCGCATCTACCGGCTGGCCACCGGCCACCACGCGCGCGAAGGAGGCGCCCCCGAATCCCGCCGCTGACCGCCTGCCGGCTGTGCGCACGATCCGTCAATTCTGCGTGTGGAGGGCTGTGCCCGCCGCCGCCAATGGCGCACCCTGTCGCGAGAAGCGGAGGGAAAGCCCATGACCATGTTACGCCTGCTTGCCATCATTCCGTTGTTCGCGGCCTCGCTGGTGCAGGCCAAACCGGATTTCTGGCGCTACGAGTGGCCGAAAACGAATTTCGACAGGACCAGCGTCGAAAGCTGGGTGGAGATTCGCGATGGCGGACCACCAAGGGACGGAATCCCGGCGATCGATGATCCGCCCTTCATTCCCGCGGCGCAGGAAACCCGGCTGGGCGAGCGCGAACCGGTGGTCACGCTGCGCATCGACGGTGAAAAGGCCCGCGCCTACCCGGTGCGCTACCTGATCTGGCACGAGATCGTCAACGACACGGTAGGCGGCGTGCCCGTCGCGGTGACCTACTGCCCGCTGTGCAATACCGGCCTGACCTTCGACCGCCGGACCGAGAGCGGCACGCTCAGCTTCGGCGTCACCGGCAAGCTGCGCCTGTCCAACCTCATCATGTACGACCGCGAGACCGAAAGCTGGTGGCAACAGGCGCTGGGCGAGGCGATCGTGGGCGATCTCACCGGCACGCAGCTTCGGATCCTGCCCACATGGACCGAAAGCTGGGCCGAGTTCCGCGCCCGCAATCCCGACGGGCTGGTGATGGACCAACCCGATTTCGCCCGCCGCTACGGGTTCAATCCCTATGCCGGCTATGACAGTTCGGCGCGGCCGTTCCTCTACAGCGGCGAAAACCCTCCGTTCGGCATTCCGCCTCTGGAGCGCGTGGTGCGGGTCGGGGACCGCGCCTGGCCGCTCACCCGGCTGTCGCGCGAAGGCGAGATCCGCGAGGCGGGGCTGGTGATAAGCTGGACCTCGGGGCAGGCTTCGGCGCTGGATACCAGCCGGATCGCGCGCGGGCGCGACGTGGGAACGATCCGCGTGCGCGACGCGCAGGGTCGAGACGTGATCCACGACATCATGTTCGCCTTTGCCTTCCACGCGTTCTGGCCCGATGGGAAATGGATGCTGGGCAGGTAGGCGGCGCGTGCCCGCACAAGACGCGTGCCCGCACAAGATGACACCGCCCCCTTTCGGGAGCGGTGCCGGGATTGCAACCGATCTTCTCCGGGCCGGGGTCAGATGACGGGCGGCTCGGTGAAGAGGTTGAAGTTGAGAAGGCCGTCGTCCGGATCGGTATCGAAGATGTTGGCATCGAGATCCATGAAATTGTCGATCATGCCGCGCTCGGTGATATTGATGAGCGTATTGCCGAAAACCTTCTGCTCGTCCACCGCCAGGGTACCGGCGGTCCCACGCCAAGGGGTGCCTTTCCAATCGGTCATCGGCTGATCCGGGTCGCACGGCTCGGTCCAGACTTCCACGTCCTCGTACACGGCCACGCCTTTGCCGTCGGCATCCTTGCCGCCCTTGAACAGGAACTCGAGCAGCTGCGCGTCGCTGAACAGCGGATCGCTCGGATCAAGGCCCTTGTTCTGCAGCTCGGTCACCAGATTCTCGACGACCACCGATCCGGCATCGTCCGATCCCGCCGGATCCCAAGAGATCTTCACGTCGGTGCCGTTGACGATGGTGGCGCTCAGTTCGCCAATGAGCGCGGTGTTGAACACCAGCCGGTCGCCATTGTCGGCATCGAAGTCCACGACCACGTTGTCGTCGGCATCGGTGGTGACATTGCCATTGAGCACATAGCCGAAGACGAAGTCGTCACCGTCGCCGCCGCCGCGCAGCGTGTCGGAGCCCTCGTCGGCGATCAGGGTGTCATTGCCCTTGCCACCGTCGAGATAGTCGTCATCGGATACTCTGCTATCATAGGTCACACCGCCCAGCAGCAGGTCGTCG
>JALTNO010000094.1 GCA_027000645.1 Paracoccaceae bacterium
CTTGAAGACCTTGAAGGGTAACGTGGTCTGAACCAGTCCGAAGACCGCGGCACCGGAGTGGAACTTGCCGCCGTGGTAAACCCTGGTCTGTTCGAAGGCCAGATCGTCTCCCGCTGAGCCACCGGCGATGGGAAGTCCGCAAAAGCTCATGTCGAGGGCGGCAGCCAGCCGCTCCTCGCACATCGACAGGCCATCGACCAGCAACAGTCCGAAACTGTTCCGTGAAAGATCTCGATCGAAGACCGCCTGCTCCGAGAGCCATTGCTGCGCCTGATCGCGTGCCCGCTCTGCTTCGAATGCCGGCAGGTCGTCGATCAGCAGCGTTCGCACGGTCAGTTCCGGCGAGGCCAGACTCGCGGCGACAATGCCGCCGCTGGTATAACCCGCCGAGGAGAACTCACCCGCCGTGGTACAGGCAAGGACGGGACAGTCGAAATATTCGTCGATGGCCGCCCCCAAGCGGTCGAGATCATAGCGAGGCGAACAGAACAAGAACATCACGCTGGTCGCGTCCTGCCTCGTCTGCTCTCGAATTGCGTCCGCGGCGTGCACGGCATCCGAAATCTGGGTTCGGCCCACGCGGACCTTCAGGCGATCCGACACAGCGTCCCTCCGATGCGAGACCCACCATTTCCCGCGGCCTGCGGCGCAGGCCAGCCACACTCCCTCCAGGCAATGTCAGTTTTTCGGGCGCTTCGTGCAAGTCGCCGCTTCGGGCCCCAGATAGGCCACGAACGGCGCCCAGAATGCCGGGTGGGACCGCAGTCCCGCCGCAGCACGACGCGCATGCGCCAGAGCCGCGACCGGGTCGGCACCGCGGGCCAGCTCCTGGTGAAAAAGCACCATCTCATCGGCCGCCGCACCGTCGGCCACGCTCCACAGGCTGACGACCAGGTCCCGGGCTCCGGCGCGGAAGAAGGCCCATCCGAGGCCGACGACGCCCTCCCCGGGCACCACCTCGCCATCTCCCGTGCGGCAGCCGGAGAGCACCACCAGGTCGGCATCCAGCTTCCATGCCCCGATCCGGTCGAGCCCCAGGCGCTGTCCCCCCGAGAGCAGTACGGCGGTACGCCGCGGATCCCGGCTGCTGGCTTCGGCATGAGTCGCGAAGTGCACGATGCCGTAGCGGGTCAGATCCAGCCCGGCGATCTTCCCCAGGCTCAGATCGTTTCCTTCCAGACGCTCGACACCCTGCCGGCTCCAGAGAGCGGCGAGGCGACGCATCTCCTCGGCGGCGCGGGGTAGCGCGGGCAGCCCACCCGCCGCATCGACCGGGTTTCCGGCCAGCAGCACGGGCCCGCGGGCGACGCGGGCCGGGGGCGGCACCATGGCCAGAGGCAGGCGACCGATCTCGTACTGTTGACCGAGAAAAGGTGGATAGCCACCACCGTCTGCGGACGCCCCCGAAAGGGGCCAGGGCAGCGCCGCGAAGGGCAGCAGCGCCAGTTCGCCGTCCGGCACGATCAGCACCCGACGCGCTCCGACCAGCAGGGGCGCGAGGGGGGCGATCAGCCAACGGCTGAGGGCGGCTCCGGCAGGCACATCCCGCTGAAAGTCCGCCAGCGGATCGAGGCGGGCCTCGGCGCTGAGCAGGGGTCGGCGCAGAGCGAGCCGATAG
>JALTNO010000095.1:0-1282 GCA_027000645.1 Paracoccaceae bacterium
GGTTCCAGCCGGGTGAGATTCACGCCGATATTCTTCAGCCCGAAAGCATCGCCCAGCTTGCGCTTGTCGCGCCCGACGACCCGCGCCGCGAAGGGCTCGGGATAGCCCGAGGATTTCGCCCGCCAGGGAATGTCCGCGGCCAGGGCTGCCAGTCTCGACTTGTCGCTCACGTGCTTCCCTCCTCAGATCCAGACCTTCTCGGCCGCCGTTGCCGCATCGCCGGTATTGGGCGTGCCGGCGGGCTCGATCAGCATCAGGCTGACCTCTTCCTCGGCCACCGGGCGGTGGCGCACGCCCCTGGGGATGACAAAGAACTCGCCGGGGTGCAGCGTCACGTCGCCATGCTCGGTCTCGATCCGCAGCACCCCGGAAAGCACCAGGAAGAAATCATCGGTGTCGTCGTGATGGTGCCAGGGAAAGGCGCCCTTGCCCTTGACCACCATGATCTCGTGTCCGTTCATGCGCCCGACGATGCGGGGCGACCAGTGATCGTCGAAAAGCGTGAGCTTCTGCGCAGTTCTGGAAGAACCCGAAGCGCACCCCGCCCAGGCGGTCATGGTGCGCATTCTGCCACCAGTTCCTCATGTCCTTGGGGCGAAAGAGCCAAGGCTCGTTGTAGAAGCCGTCGCTGATCGGCGTCCTGACCTGCGCATCGCGGTCAGCGCTTGAGGCATAGAACCAGTCATATCGCTCCCCGCCCTCGATACTGGCCTTGGTCTCGATCCGCTCGACATTGTTGGCATAGGTCAGGTCCGCCGAGACGATGTTGCCCAGCGCCGTGCCATTGCGCTTGATAGCGCCGTTGAAGTGGCCGAAGCGCTGCAGGGCGTAGGCCGTGGGCGTGCCGGCCGCCGTGGCGGTGGCGACATTCTCGCCTTGAGCAACCAGCTTCACATCCGCCGTCAGCAGCCCCGAGCGCTGCAAGGCGATGTTGAGCTGATCCAGCACGCAGCCCGTATACATGGCAAAGCGCGGGATCTCGGGCATCGCAACCTCGATCGCCATGCTGGGCAACGCCCACGAGCCCGACTTGAACGTATGCGTCTTGTTGGTGGTCCCCGTGGTGGTGGGATTGCCGAACGCCGCCTTGAGCCAGAAGCCGAACGCCTCGGCATCCAGCGGCACCTTGATGTCGCCGTCGGCCGTCACCGCGTCCTTGATCGGGGCAAGCGGGTCGCGGCCATACCGTCTCAAGGTTGCCCAACATGCGTTGCACAGGCGGATGGAGGAGGCCCTGCGCCCCTTGGGCATGACGCCGGCGCAATATGCCGTCCTATCGGCG
>JALTNO010000095.1:1292-1616 GCA_027000645.1 Paracoccaceae bacterium
AAGCCCGATCAGACCAATGCAGATCTGGCCGAAGCTGCCTTCATAACTGCGCAATCCATGCAAGGTGTGCTGTCGAAGTTGGAAAAAGCCGACCTCGTCAGGCGGGAACCGGACCGGCACCACGGTCGCCGACAGCTTGCCCGCATTACGCAGAGCGGGCGCGCGCTTTTGGAACGCGGGCATCGCGCCGTTGAACCCGTCGAGGGATCACTGGAACAGGCGCTCGACCCCTTAGACCTCGAGACAGCCCTCAACCTGATGGACCGGCTGAAGGATGCGATGACCGATTATAAACCTGCCATTGGCGACCATGCGCGCTAATTG
>JALTNO010000096.1 GCA_027000645.1 Paracoccaceae bacterium
GAGGTTGCGATCAGGGCGTTGCCGCCGAATGCGAAGATCACCGCGCTGGTGTGCAGCGGGCGAAGCCGGCCGAAATTCATGTAGCCGTCGGCCCATTCGAAGTTGAGCGACGGAAAGGCCAGCTGCGTGGCGATGAACACGCCGGCGAGAAAGCCGACGACGCCCCAGAAGGCGGTGGCGATGACGCCCGCGCGGACGACGTCATCCATGTATTCGTTGGCCGGGGCCGGCTGTGCCGGTTCGTCCGTCCGGCGCAGGGTGTAGATGAAAAGGCCGATCGAGATGAGCGCGATGAGGATCGCGTGTACCTGATAGGCCAGATCACGTGCATTGTTGACCGCGATCAAGGCAAAGATCGTGATCAAGCCGAGCACGATCAGCTTGATGTAATTTCCCATTTTGCGTCCCTTCGTCTTGTCCCGCGCGATTCTTGCGTCGCACCGAACGGATTCAGACTGGCCGCTTGATGCGAAACGCGCTGCGCGTCTGCTTTGATCTGTATCAAGACGTGGTGCCGGAATCTATGACAGGCATCGGGCGAAAAGCCGCATTTTCCGTCTTTCCCGGGGAGAAGGACGAAGTCACGAGGTTGAAATGGCATACAAGACGTTGCTCACCGTGCTTACCGATCGCAAGATCGCACAAGCGCCCCTGGCGCACATGATCGCCCTTGCCAGGGATCAGGACGGCCATGCCGAGGCCCTGTGCCTCGGCGTCGACCGCACCCAGACCGGGTACTACTATGCCGGCGCCAATGCCATGATCCTGCAGGAAACATTGGCACGGGCAACCGCCGAGTCGGAAGAGATCCTGGAATACGCGAACGGGATCCTCGGCAGCAGCGGCATCCGCTGGTCCACCGAGGACGGCGTTGCGCAGATTGCCGATCTGGGCCGGCACGTGGCGCACCGGGCGCGGTTCTCGGATCTCGTTATCATGCCGCGCCCCTATGGCGAGGGCCGTGGCGCCGAGGTGGAGCCGATCATCGAGGCCGCCCTGTTCGAGGGGCATGCTCCGGTGCTGGTGGTGCCCGACGAGGGCGATCCCAAGCCGCGACCGGAAACGGTGCTGGTCGGCTGGAACGAAAGCGTCGAGGCGCTGACCGCCATTCGCCGGGCGCTGCCCTTCCTGCAGACCGCCGAACTGGTGCGGATCGTCATCATCGACCCGCCCAAGCATGGGCCCGAACGCTCGGATCCCGGCGGGCTGCTGTCGCAGATGCTGTCGCGCCACGGAGTGCGCTGCGAGATCGACGTGCTCAGCAAGACCATGTCGCGGGTGTCGGACGTACTCAACCGCCACGCCCGCGACACCGCCGCCGACATGATCGTGATGGGGGCCTATGGCCACTCGCGCTTTCGCGAGGCGATCCTTGGTGGGGCCACGCGCAACATGCTCGAACAGGCCGCCGTGCCGATGTTCATGGCGCATTGATGACCCGCGCCGCTTTTCGGGCGGCGTTCCGGGCCGTCGTTCAGGCGCGCCTGAACAGCCCCACGAGAACCAGCAGGATGACCGCGCCCAGTGTCGAATAGATTATCGCGCTGAAGGCGCCGCCCCCGACCGGAAGGCCGAGGGCGGGGAAGATCACCCCTGCCAGGACCGAACCCACGATACCCACGGCCATGTTGCCGATCAGGCCGAAGCCCCGGCCCTTCATGATCCGTCCGGCCAGCCACCCGGCGATGACGCCGACGATCAGCATTGTCAGCAGGCTTTCGAACTGCATCGGTCAACCCTCTCTCGTTCCGTTGCTGCCAGCTTGACCTGTCGGGCCGGCAAATCAAGGAAAATGCGCCGGCGGCCAGGCCTCACGTCACGAAATGGAGGCGGCGGAACTCGCTTCGGAACTCGCGGGTGCGGGGGGCGATGGCGGCGGGATCGTCGGTGCGCAGGGCCTCGGCCACCAGCGCCGCGAGCTGCGGGGCATGGCCGGGGGTGAGGCCGCGGCGGGCCAGTTCCGGCGTTCCGATCCGCAACCCGTTCAGGTCGCCTTCGACGGGTTCCACGGGCAGGCCGATGCCACAGGCCAGGAGCCCCGCCTTGCGCAGGGCCTTCGCGGCCCGCTGTCCTCCGCCGAAATCGGCCGCCCGCAGCGCGAACTGATGCGAAGCGGTTGCCCCCTCGCGCCCTTCGAACAGCGGCAGGCCCTGGCGGGCCATCTCGCCCGCAAGTGCCCGGGCCAGATCCACCATCGCCCTGGCGTAGTCGGCGCCGTGATCCACCCAGTCGAGCAGCGAAACGGCCAGCGCCGCCACCCGCCCGGCGTCGAAATTGGCGGTCATGCCGGGAAAGGCGATGGCATCGAGCCGTTCGGCAATCTCCGCGTCATTGGTGACGATCAGCCCGCCTGCGGGGCCGCCGAGGCTCTTGTAGGTACTCAAGGTCATCAGATGCGCGCCCTGATCGAGCGGGTCGGGCCAGACGCGCCCGGCGATCATGCCGCACTGGTGGGCGGCGTCGAACAGGACCTTGGCGCCCACCTCGTCGGCGATGGCGCGGATCTCGGGCACCGGGTGGGGAAACAGGTTGAGGCTTCCGCCCACGGTGATGAGCCGGGGCCGAACCCGGCGCGCGAGCTCGCGCAGCCCGGCCAGATCGACCGTATACCCGTCCGCGTTCACCGGGGCCGGGTGGGTCGTCAGCCCGTAAAGCCCCGCGCATCCATCGCGGTGGTGGGTCACATGCCCGCCCACCGTGGCCGGCGGCGCGATGATGGTGTCGCCCGGGCGGGTCAGGGCCATGAAACCGTAGAGATTGGCCAGTGCGCCCGAGCCCACGCGGATCTCGGCAAAGGCGGCGCCGAATACCTCGGCAGCCAGCTCCGCGGCGACCACCTCGATTTCCTCGATCGCCTCCAGCCCGGTTTCGTACTTGTCGCCCGGCCAGCCCAGCGACGGGCGCGCGCCCAGCCCGGCGGCCAGCGCCGCCTCGGCGCGCGGGTTCATCACGTTGGTGGCGGGGTTGAGGTTGAAGCATTCCTCGTCATGGATCTCGCGGTTGCGCTCGATCAGCTCGGCAATGCGGGCGCGGGTGGCCGAGCTGTCCTGTTCGGCGGTGCGGGTGGCCAGGCTCTGGACGCGGGTTTCGCAGTGATCGGGAACCCAGGAGCGGCGGGCGAGTCGGGGCATGTGGTTCTCCTGACGGTCTTTCCGCATCAGGCTAGGGCCTTGCGAAGGCGGAAGTAAAGCGGGACCTGACGGCACGAAGCGGGGCCGCCTTCGGAGCGAGCGACAGGGTCCCCTGCATGGCTGGCCTCTTGCCCCCGGCCCGCCCTTGTCCCATAAACATGCGCAACCGCTCCGGGCGCTGCCCGGAGGATCAGCCGGACCAGCAGAAGGACAGCCAGGCCATGACCACCGAAGCCCCCGAGACCCGGATCGTGGAAACCGCCCGCTTCGCCTGCGACGGCGGCGAGGGCGCGCTGGGCCACCCGCGCGTGTGGCTTCAGATCCCGGATGACAGGGGCTGGGTCGAATGCCCCTATTGCGACGCGCGCTACGTGCTGAAGGGCCACGAGGACAAGGCCGCCTGAGATCGGACAGGCACCCGCACGGGTCCGGCCACGGCAACGGGCGGGCCTGCGCCGTTGACACTGGCGGTTCAGCGCCCGCCATGGCACAAACGCCGGGGAACAACGGCGAAAGGACCGGCATGTCGCAGCATTTCGGCAAGGGCTGTCACCTTCACCTGATCGACGGATCGGCCTTCATCTTCCGGGCCTACCACGCGCTGCCGCCGCTGACGCGGCAATCCGACGGGCTGCCCATCGGCGCGGTGGCCGGGTTCTGCAACATGCTGCAGCGCTACGTGGACGGCGACCACGGCCCCGATGCACCCACCCACCTGGCGGTGATCTTCGACGCCAGCGGTCACACCTTCCGCAACGATCTCTACCCCGATTACAAGGCCAACCGCGAGGAAATGCCCGAGGATCTGCGCGTCCAGATCCCGCTGACCCGCCGCGCGGTCGAGGCCTTCAACATCCCCTGCCACGAAATCGAGGGCTACGAGGCCGACGACATCATCGCCACCCTGGCCTGCAAGGCCCGCAAGGCCGGCGGGCGCGTCACCATCGTGTCCAGCGACAAGGATCTGATGCAGCTGGTCGGCGGCGGGGTGGAGATGCTGGACGCCATGAAGAACCGGCGCATCGACCGCGACGGCGTGATCGAACGCTTCGGCGTGCCCCCGGAAAAGGTCGTCGATGTTCAGGCGCTGGCCGGAGACAGCATCGACAACGTGCCCGGCGCACCGGGGATAGGGGTCAAGACGGCGGCGCTGCTGATCAACGAATGGGGCGATCTGGAAACGCTGCTGGACCATGCCGCGGAAATAAGACAGCCAAAGCGCCGCCAGACCCTGATCGAAAAACGCGACCAGATCCTGCTGTCGAAGAAGCTGGTGCAGCTTGACTGCAACACGCCGCTGGATTTCGCGCTGGACGATCTGGCGCTGCGCGACCCGGACCCCGACCGGCTCATGGCCTTCCTGGCCGAGATGGAGCTTCGCACCCTGTCGCGCCGGATCGCCGACAAGCTGGGGGTCGAGCCGCCGGTCATCCCCGAAAGGCGACCGGCGCAGGCCGATGACGGCGCCGACCCGCTTCCCGCCCCGCCCTTCGAGGCCGCCGTCTACACCACCGTGCGCGATGCCGGCACGCTTCGCGGCTGGATCGAGCTGATCCGCGACCGCGGCTGGGTGGCGGTGGATACCGAAACCACCAGCCTGGACGAGATGCGGGCCGAACTGGTCGGCATATCGCTTTGCGTCGAACCCGGCGCGGCCTGCTACATCCCGCTGACCCACAAGGACGGGCAGGGTGACGACCTGTTCGGCTCGGACAGGCCGGCCGGGGGGCAGATGCCCATGAACGAGGCGCTGGAGATGCTCGGGCCGGTGCTCGAGGATCCGGCGATCCTGAAGATCGGGCAGAACATGAAATACGACGCCAAGATTCTTGCCCGCCACGGGATCGAGGTGACCCCCATCGACGACACCATGCTGCTGTCCTATGCCATGCATGCGGGGCTGCACGGGCACGGGATGGATACGCTCAGCGAACGCTATCTGGGGCACACGCCGATGCCGATCAAGCCGCTTCTCGGCTCGGGGCGCTCGGCGATCACCTTCGACCGGGTGCCGATCGACGAGGCCACCGCCTATGCCGCCGAGGATGCCGACATCACCCTGCGGCTCTGGCGGTTGTTCAAGCCGCAACTGCACCGGGCGCGCGTCACCACCGTCTATGAAACGCTGGAGCGGCCGCTGGTGCCGGTGCTGGCGCAGATGGAGATGCACGGCATCAAGGTGGACCGCGACACGCTTTCGCGCATGTCGGCGGCCTTTGCGCAGAAGATGGCGGCGCTTGAGGAGGAAATCCAGGATCTCGCGGGCGAGCGCTTCAACGTGGGTTCGCCCAAGCAGCTGGGCGAGATCCTGTTCGGCAAGATGGGCCTTTCGGGCGGCAAGCGCGGCAAGACCGGCGCCTTCGCCACCGGTGCCGACGTCCTGGAGGATCTGGCCGCCGAGGGGCACGAGCTGCCGGCGCGGGTGCTGGACTGGCGCCAGCTGGCCAAGCTCAAATCCACCTACACCGATGCGCTTCAGGACCATATCAACCCCGAAACCGGGCGCGTGCATACCTCGTACGTGATCGCCGGGGCCAATACCGGGCGACTGGCCTCGACCGATCCGAACCTGCAGAACATCCCCGTGCGCAGCGAAGAGGGCCGCCGCATCCGCGCGGCCTTCGTGGCCGAGCAGGGCAACGTCCTGGTCAGCCTCGACTACAGCCAGATCGAGCTGCGGATTCTCGCCCATATCGCCGACCTACCGGCGATGAAACAGGCCTTCGCCGAGGGGCAGGACATCCACGCCATGACCGCCTCCGAGATGTTCGACGTGCCGATGGAGGAAATGACCCCCGAGATCCGCCGCCGCGCCAAGGCGATCAATTTCGGGGTGATCTACGGCATTTCCGCCTACGGGCTGGCGCGCAACCTGCGCATCCCGCGGGCCGAGGCGCAGGCCTTCATCGACCGCTATTTCGAACGCTTCCCCGGCATCCGCACCTATATGGACAGAACCGTGGCCTTCGCGAAGGAGCACGGATACGTCCAGACCCTGTTTGGTCGCCGCATCCACACCCCCGAGATCGGCGCCCGCGGCCCGCGCGCGGGCTTTGCCCGCCGCGCTGCCATCAACGCTCCGATCCAGGGCACCGCGGCCGACGTGATCCGCCGGGCGATGATCCGCATGCCCGAGGCCATCGCGGGGCTGCCGGCGAAGATGCTGTTGCAGGTGCATGACGAACTGCTGTTCGAAGTGGCCGAGGAAGCGGTGGACGAGGTGATCGCCCGGGCCCGCGCGGTCATGGAGAACGCCCCCGAACCGGCGGTGAAGCTGGACGTGAAGCTGACCGTCGATGCCGGGACCGGCGCCAACTGGGCCGAGGCGCACTGAGCCCCGCGCGCCCTTCCCCCGCGACCGGGGATTTCGGAGCCGCCCGCGTCAGGGCGTTTCGGGACCGCCTTCGGGCCGCTGCCACGCCATCCAGCCCAGGCTGTCCCGCGTGCAGGTGGTGGAGGGGTTGTATTCGGAGCTGACCCAGCCGGTGTAGCCGCTGGCGTCGATGGCGGCGAACAGCGCATCGAAATCGATGGCGCCGGGGCCGGGTTCGCGGCGGTCCGGGACCTGCCCCACCTGCACATGGAAGGCCAGGTGCCCATATCTTTCCCACACGGCAAGGGCGTCGCCATGGATGCGCTGGGCGTGGTAGCTGTCGAACTGCAACCCCACATTGGCGCGCCCGACCCGGTCGAGGATTCGCGCAGCGAGATCGTAGTCGTCCAGGAAATAGCCGGGCCGGTCCACGGGGTTGAGCGGTTCGATGGTGAAACGGCGGTCGGGAAAGCTCTCGGCCAGCCATTGCAGGTTGCGC
>JALTNO010000097.1 GCA_027000645.1 Paracoccaceae bacterium
GACGACACGTGGGCCGAATGGACGGCGGCCGTGAAGGCCGCCACCGGGCGCAAGGGCAAGGCGCTGTTCATGCCGCTGCGCAAGGCGCTGACGGGGATGGAGCGCGGCCCAGAGATGGGGGCGCTCTTGCCGCTGTTGCAGGTGGTGCGGGCCCGCGACAAGGGGCGCTAGAGGGCGCCGATCGGCCGGTTTCGGTCAGACCGGAACAGCAGGACATGCCCCCCGCCCGGGCGCGGCCAATGCGATTTGCCTGTCCCGTCTTTTCCGGTTCGCCTCTACCCGGACGGTTGCCCGCCCTTGCGCGCATGACCGGGTCCGATCGCAAGCGACATGCTCTGGCGGGGGCGGTCAGGCCCCATCCCTGTCGGCGCCCCACGCGGCGTCCTGCATTTCCCGCAGCCGGCTGACGGTACGTTCGAATTCGAACGCGCCATCGCCTTCGACATAGAGCATCTCGGGTTCCGCCGCGGCCGAGCAGATCAGCCGCACGCGGGCCTCGTAAAGCGCATCCACCAGGGTGACGAAGCGGCGGGCCTCGTTGAAGTTCGATCGCGACAGGCGGGGGATGTCCTCGACGATCAGAACCTTGACCTCGGCCGCCAGCGCCAGATAGTCGGCCGGGCCGAGGGGGCGGCCGCACAGGTCGTGGAACTTCATGCGCGCGATGCCGTTGTGAAAATGCGGGACCTGGATTTCCCGGCCCTTGACGTGCAGGGTCAGCGGCTCGGACCGGCCGCCGGTGAGGTCGCGCCACAGCGCGTCGATGGCGGCGCGGGCCTGCCCGTCATCGGGGCTGAACCAGGCCGGACTGCCCTGGATGCGGCCCAGGCGGTAGTCGGTCGGCCCGGCCAGTTCATGCACTACCATCCGCTGCTTGATCAGCGCGATGAAGGGCAGGAACAGCTGTCGGTTGAGCCCGTTCTTGTAGAGGTCGTCCGGATGACGGTTCGAGGTGGTGACGATCACCACCCCGGCCTCGAACAGGGTTTCGAACAGCCGGCCCACGATCATGGCATCGGTGATGTCGGTGATCTGCATTTCGTCGAAGGCCAGCACCTTCGCCTGCCGGATCACCTCGCCCGCCACGGGCGCCAGTGCGTCGCGGGTTCCGCGCTGGCGGGCGGCGTGCATGGCGTCGTGGATCTCCTGCATGAAGGCGTGGAAATGCACCCGCCGCGCCGGCACGCCGCCGTCGAGGCTGTCCACGAACAGATCCATGAGCATCGACTTGCCGCGCCCGACCCCGCCCCACAGGTACAGCCCCCTGGGCGGCGGAGGCGGCTTGCGGAACAGGCCGCGCCGGGGCGGGGCAAGAACGCCCGCGCGGATGCGGTCGAGTTCGGGCAGCACCGCATGCTGTGCCGGGTCGGAACGAATGATGCCGTCGCGCAGGGCGGCGGCATAGAGGCTGGACACGTCGTTCATGGCCGGCTGCATATCGCGGACCGGCGGGGTTGAAAAGCACCCCCCGGCCGGTGCCGTCGTCAGCGGGCGGCCTGCCACTTGTCAAGGATGTAACGGCTGGTCATCAGGTCCAGATGCGCCCCGCCGCCATTCTTGAACAGGGTGATCTCGTCGTCGTCGCGGCGGGTGAAGGCATCGAGGTCGTAGAAATCGGCGATCACGTCCCCGCGCGCGATCACGCCCTCGGCGAGGGGGGTCTTCAACTCTCCGACATGGTCGAGCGTGGTGTCGAAACTGTCCACGAAGATGCGCGAGCGCCGCAGCGCCTCGTCATCGGCCTCGCGCATGTCGGGGCGGTAGGCGCCGATCAGGTTCAGATGCTGGCCCGGTTGCAGCCATTCGCCGCGGATCACGGGATCGGACGACATGGTGGCCGTCACGATGATGTCGGCGCCGCGCACCGCCGGTTCCAGATCGTCGGCGACCGTCACGCCGGGCAATTCGGCGGCCAGCGCCTCGGCCTTGGCCCGGGTGCGGTTCCACACGGTGATGCGCGCGCCGGGAAAGCCGGCACCGAAGGCCTCGACCAGCGACCGGCCGACCGTGCCCGCGCCCACGATCAGGATCTCGCGGCTGTCGGGGCGGGCCAGGCGGCGCGCGGCCAGCAGGCTGTCGCCGGCAGTCTTCCACTTGGTCACCAGGTGGAAATCCACCAGCGCCGAAAGCGACCCGTCATGGTCGGAATAGACGCAGACCGCGCCGTGGATCATCGGCTCGCCCATCTGCGGATTGCGGGGGAAGATGTTGGCGGTCTTGACCGCCATCCCCAGCCCGTCGATCCAGGCCGAGCGGGTCAGCATGGTGTCGGGGTCGCGGTAGAGGAAGGTATCGCCGATCTCGGCCTTCGGCAGATCGTGCGCATCGGCCAGCGCCTGCGTCAGCTCCAGCCAGTCGAGCAGCGCCTCGCCCTCGGCGAAGGGAATGAAGGGAAAGGTCATCGGGCTTCCTCCTGTGTCAGCAGCCCCTCGGCCACCAGCCGCGCGGCCCATCCCCGGGGGCCGTCGAACAGGTGGGTGCGCCATCCACGGCGCCGGGCGGTTTCGATATTCTCGGGCCGGTCGTCGGTAAAGAGCAAGGCCGCAGGCGGCATTCCGGTGTCGGTTTCGAGGATTTCGTAGATTTCCGGGTCGGGTTTGAGCACGCCGAGATGGCCCGAGAGGAAAACCCGGTCGAATTCGCGCAGGGCCGGGTAACGGGAGGCGGCCAGTTCGAACGGTTCGGGGCCGAAATTGCTCAGCGCGAAGACCGGCACGCCCCGGCGCCGCAGTGCCAGCAGAAGCCGCCTTGACCGCGGCATGGGCGCGGTGAAGTCCAGCCAGGCGTCATGCCACATCAGGATCTCGTCGCGCCAGTCCGGGTGTGCGGCGGCGGTGGCTTCGACCGTTTCGCGGAACGGGGCACCGCGGTCGATCTCCAGGTTCATGCTCTGCAGATCGACGGCTGCGAACAGGGCGCGGCGGCGGTCCGCGCCGATGTGCCGGTCGAAAAAGCGCACCGGGTCCCAGCCGATCAGCACGTTTCCGATGTCGAAGACGACCGCCCGCGTCGTCATTCCCTTGCCCCGTTCCCGGTTTCATCTTCGGTGCGATCACGCGCGGCGGCGCGCAGTTCGCGCTCCAGCGCATCGAGAAACCGCGACCGGTCGGCGCGTGTGAACGGCCTGCCGCCGCCGCCGGTGCCCAGCGGGCTGGCCGCCCGCATGTCGGCCAGCAGTTCGCGCACGGCCAGTTGCGTGCCTATGTTCGAGGGCGTGAAGGCTTCTCCGTTCGGGCGCAGCACGCGCGCGCCGGCCTCGATGCAGCGCCCGGCAAGGGGGATGTCGGCAGTCACCACCACGTCGCCCGGCCCGCAGCGGGCGGCGATCCAGTCATCGGCCACGTCCGCGCCCTCGGCCACGATCACGGTTTCGACCAGCGGATGCCGCGATGGGCGCAGCCCGCCATTCGATACCACGAACATCTTCAGCCCGTGGCGCGTGGCCACTCTTTCGGCCTCGCCCCGGACCGGGCAGGCATCGGCATCGACGTAAAGCGCCACCCCCTCAGCCCCACAGCGCCTCGGCATGGAAGGCGACATGATCTTCCATGAAGCTGGCGACAAAGAAATAGCTGTGGTCATAGCCCCTCTGGAACCGCAGCGTGGCCGGCCGGCGGCGCGCGGCGATGGCGGCGGCCAGCGCTTCGGGGCGCAGCAGGTCGATGAACTGGTCTTCGGTGCCGAAGTCGATCAGAAGCGGCACGTCGAGGCCGCGCTCGCCCATCAGGAGCGTCGCGTCGTGGCGTGCCCACGCGGTTTCGTCCCCGCCCAGATAGGCGCGGAACTGCTTGCGCCCCCAGTCCGACCCGGTCGGGTTGCAGATCGGCGCGAAGGCGGAAACCGAGCGGAACCGCCCCGGCAGGTTCATGGCCAGCGTCAGCGCCCCGTGCCCACCCATGGAATGACCGGCGATCGCCTGCCGGTCGGGATCGATGGGAAAGGCTCTGACCACCAGTTCGGGCAGTTCCGTGGCCACGTGATCCCACATGCGATAATGCGTGGCCCAGGGAGGGCGCGTCGCGTTCACATAGAACCCGGCCCCCTGTCCCAGGTCGAAATCCGGGCTGTCGGGTACGCCCTCCCCGCGCGGGCTGGTGTCGGGAAAGACGACGGCGATGCCCTGCTCGGCCGCCCAGCCCTGCGCACCGGCCTTGGTCATGGCGTTTTCATGGGTGCAGGTGAGGCCGGAAAGGTACCACAGCACCGGCACGGGGCCGTCGCGGGCCTCTTCCGGCAGGAACAGGCCGAAGGTCATGTCGCAGTCGCAGGCTTGCGAGCGGTAGCGGTAGACGCCTTGGATCCCGCCGAAGCAGCGGTTTTCCGACAGGGTTTCCATCATGTGCCTCCCATATGTCCGGCACATGGCTAGCGGGTGCCGGCGCGGGCGTCCAGAGCGTGCGCGCCGAACCGGCGGATCTGGCGGCTTATGGCGGGCCGGGCGGGGCGTCATGCCTCGCCCGTGCCGTCACTTCCAGAGTTCCACTTCGATCCCCTGTTCGCGCATCCGGTCGGCGCGCTCCTGCACGAAGCGCTGGAAATGCTGGGAGCGATACGTGTCCCCGGCGGCGAATTCGAGGCCGGACAGGAAGTGGAAGGGCTTGAAATAGCCGGGCATCCGGAAGGCTTCGGCCTCCATCATCGATCTGGCGCCCATGTCGCGGCGGTTGACGAGCATGACCGTCGGGGTGAAGTTGACGAACCATTTCTTGGCCATCCGCTTCTCCGGCAGGGTCTCGCCGTCGAAATCGGTCACTTCGCGGTCGCCCCAGAGGTTCAGCTGCACCACGAGGTAGTTGTCCTGCAGGAAGTCCACGATGTCCTTGCGGCGAAAGTTCACCCGGTGCAGCTCGCGGCAATAGGGGCAGCCGCGCTGTTCCCACAGGATCATCAGGTTCTTGCCCTGCGCCGCCGCGTCGGCGAGGTCTTCGGACATGTCGAGGAACGAGGTGTGAAACCATTCCTGCGTATAGAGCCCGTCGGCATCCACGGGCGGTTCATAGTCGTCGGTTTCCTGTGCGTGAGCGATGGTGGCGGCCGACGCGGCAGCAGCCAGCCCGGCAAGCACGACGCGTCTGGAGATCATGGTGTTTCTCCTCCCCGGTGCGGCATTTCTCTTGCGTGGTTCGAATTATGAACCGGAAATGCCATTTTGAACAGGCCCGCGCGGCCGGCGCCGGGGGCGAAATCGGACGCATCACCGAAGCGGGCGGTTCAGAACCACTGACCCGGTTCCATCAGCCCCAGGTCCAGCAACTGCCGGGAATGCCATTCGAACCGGGTGGAATTGTGCCACCGGAAGGTGGGGATGTCGAAGGTCGAGCCGGGATTGCGCTTGAGCGCCTTGGCCACGCGGAACGAACAGATCGCCGCCGTCAGGTTGTGGTGCCAGGGGCAGGAATAGGTGTTGTATTCCTGATCGTTGAAGGTGTGATCGGGCAGCAGCTCCAGCCCCGGCCTGGCCCGGAACAGGGCGATGCGGTCGATCTTGCGGCGGGGTTTGGGGACGTGTTCCTCGTAGCGCCACTTGAGCCCGCCGAAGAAATCGAGCTGCCGCTCGCGCGGGTGGCCGGTCTCCGGGTCGGGGCGGGCCAGGGCGTAATATCCCGTCCGGTCCAGATGGGCCCGTTCCAGCGATACGGCATTCGGGAACTTCTCCAGGTCGTCGGCGTAAAGGTCGATGACATAGCACAGCATCGCGTCGCGCCGCTCTTCGGTGTGAAAGGTCAGCATCTCGCCCACGCTGCGGGATTCGCAGAACGGGTAGAACAGGTATTCGGTGTTGTAGCAGTAGTAGAACCACGTGCCGGGGGCGGCTGCGATCATCCGGTTGATCGCCTCGAATTCCGCGTCCCTCGGCCCGCAATCGAAGGCGATGCGGTGCACCTTCTCCTCGACATCCGCGGGCAGGTCGAAATCCTCGGGCATGAAGGCCAGCACCGACCGGAACCCGCAGGCGAGGTGATGGCGCAGGGTGGTGGCGACCTCCACCTCGTCCTCGACGAAGATCATCGCCACCGGCCCCTCGGCCGGCAGCACCTTTTTCGCCTTGAGAAAGGAATCGAAGGACGGGTGCCGCATGAACCGCTCCGCTCTGCCCTGCCTGCCATTTTTGCGGGAAGGTTCCGACATATGCGCGCGCATTGCAAGGCCGCCGCGAAAGGTCTATGTGAAGCCGCCGATCCCCGCAAACAGGAAGGCGCCGCACATGACCGCCCCCAAGAAGCTGTTCATCAAGACCTATGGCTGCCAGATGAACGTCTATGACAGCGAACGCATGGCCGAGGCGCTGGGCGGGCGGGGCTATGTGCAGACCGACCGGCCCGAAGAGGCCGACATGATCCTGCTCAACACCTGCCACATCCGCGAAAAGGCGGCCGAGAAGGTCTATTCCGAGCTGGGCCGCTTCAAGGGGCTCAAGGCGGCGCGCCCGGATCTGAAGATCGCCGTGGCCGGCTGCGTGGCCCAGGCCGAGGGCGAAGAGATCATGCGCCGCCAGCCGCTGGTGGATCTGGTGGTCGGGCCGCAAAGCTATCACCGCCTGCCGGATCTCGAGGCCCGCGCGCGCGCCGGCGAAAAGGCGCTGGATACCGATTTCCCCGCAGAGGACAAGTTCGAGCGCCTCGGCTCCCGGCCCGGGGTGTCGCGCGGCCCCACAGCCTTTCTGACGGTGCAGGAGGGCTGCGACAAGTTCTGCGCCTTCTGCGTGGTGCCCTATACCCGCGGGGCCGAAGTCAGCCGCCCGGGCGGGCGCATCCTGGCCGAGGCCCGCGACCTGGTCGCGCGCGGCGTGCGCGAGATCACCCTGCTGGGCCAGAACGTGAATGCCTATCACGGGGCCGGGCCGGATGGCGGGGACTGGTCGCTGGCCCGGCTCATCCGCGAGATGCACCGCATCGACGGGCTGGCGCGCATCCGCTTTACCACCTCGCATCCCAACGACATGACCGACGACCTGATCGCCGCCTTCGCCGAATGCGACCGGCTGATGCCCTACCTGCATCTTCCGGTGCAGTCCGGCTCGGACCGGATCCTCAAGCGGATGAATCGCGGCCATACCGCCGAAGGCTATCTCCGGCTGGTCGAGCGCATCCGCGCCGCCCGCCCCGACATCCTGCTGTCAGGCGATTTCATCGTCGGCTTCCCGGAGGAAACGGAGGCGGACTTCCAGGCCACGCTCGACCTGATCGAGGCGGTGGGCTACGGCCAGGCCTATTCCTTCAGATACTCGCCGCGTCCCGGCACCCCGGCGGCCGAACGGGAGCAGGTCGCCCCCGACGAGGCCGCCGACCGCCTGCAGCGGCTTCAGGCGCTGATCACCCGCCAGCAGCGGGCGGTTCAGGATGCCATGGTCGGGCGCGAGGTCGGCGTGCTGTTCGAGCGGCCGGGCCGCCTGCCGGGGCAGATGGTGGGCAAGTCGGAATACCTGCACGCGGTCCATGTCCGCGACGAGCGCGCCCGGACCGGCGACATCGCGCGGGTGCGCATCACCGAGTCCGGGCCCAACTCGCTGTCTGGCGAGCTGGCCGGCTGAGAATGCCGCGGGGACGGGTTTTGCACCGCTGCACGAGAGGGCGATGAAGCCGCCCCCAACCTTTGCGGCATTATGGACAGTACGCACATATTTTTGTGAGTGTTCTTGATAGAGACACAATATGTGGTGAAATCTGCTTCACAAGCGGGTTCTTCTTGCCTAACCTGTCGGCAATTCGTTTGTCGGGTCGTCCGCACAGTCCGGGCGGACACGCATTGCAGGGAAAAGGGTGAGGGACAAACCGTGATTGAAAGCAGGATCTGCCGCATCGTTGCTGCCCTGGTGATTGCCGTGGCCTCGATCATGTCGGTCATTCCCGAGGTGGCCCATGCGGCCGCTGACGGCGGGCGGAAGGTCGTCAAGGGCGAAAAATACATGCCCACCATCTGGGTCGATCCCGACGGCTGCGAACACTGGGTCATGGATGACGGGGCCGAAGGCTACATGACCCCTCACGTGACCCGCGATGGAAAGCCGGTCTGCCGCACGATCAACCTGTGCGGAACCATGCCGACGGACCAGTTCTTCGCCACCGACAGCTATCGCATCAGCGCCGCCGGCAAACAGCGTCTGCGGGAATTCTTCAAGTCGGCCAATGCACGGGGCTTCATCATCAAGGGGCATACCGACAGCCGGGCCTCGGACGCCTACAACCTGCGCCTGTCGAAGAACCGCGCCAATGCCGTGGCGCAGGTGGCCAAGAGTGTCGGCGCAAGGGTCTACGAAGTTCAGGGCCTGGGCGAGCGTCAGCCGCGGGTGCCGAATACCTCGCCCGAGAACATGGCGAAGAATCGCCGCGTCGAAATCATGTGCGTGAAATAGGGGGCGGCCATGGCACTTCTGAGAAACTTCGTGATCCTCGCCACGCTGGGGGCGACAGCCTGTGCGCCGGTCCGGGACAAGACCGTGGACAACAACCTTTTCGACCAGCACGACCTCAGCACGATGACCGCCGGCATCTGGGTCGACCCCACCGGATGCGACCACTGGATCATCGACGACGGCCTTGAAGGCTACCTGTCGCAGCGGCTGGACCGCAATGGCAAGCCGGTCTGCTCGGGCGTCGCGCCGCCGGGATACGCGGTGGGGCCGTTCAAGAAGCAGAACACCATTCCCGATTCGCTCTGAGGTGATGCGGAATCGCGCGATACCTGACCGCCCCGGCCGAGGGGCGGTCATTTTTCGTCGCAACCGGGTGAAATTCGCGTGCCTTCGCTTGAATGGCGCGCCCGGAATTGGCACCTTCGAATCACACCGGCACATGAGGAGAACGGATTGGCCATCGGCGCGCTGACCCAGAACCGCGATACCGACACGCCGCACGAAGTGCGGATCGAATTCCCCGACAACCGGTTGCTGATCGACCTGTGCGGCGAATACGACCGGAACCTTGCCGAAATCGAACGAAAGACGGGCGTGCAGATCGTCCGGCGCGGCAATCAGCTTGTCGTGATGGGCGACGAAGAGGCGCAGAAACAGGCCGTCGAGGTGCTCGAGGCGCTCTACGACCGGCTCGAGGCCGGGCGCGAGGTCGCCGCCGCCGACATCGACCGCGAACTGCGCATGGGAGGCGGCGAAACCGTCTCCGGCGGCGAGCAGCTGGAAATGTTCAGGGGAGGCAAGGTCGAGATCAGAACCCGCCGCAAGGTGGTCGAGCCGCGCACCGAGGCGCAGAAGGCCTATGTGCTTTCGCTCCACGAGAACGAGCTTGCCTTCGGCATCGGTCCGGCCGGGACCGGCAAGACCTATCTCGCCGTGGCCGTGGGCGTGTCGATGTTCATCGGCGGGCTGGTGGACCGGATCATCCTTTCGCGTCCGGCGGTCGAGGCGGGCGAGAAACTGGGCTACCTGCCCGGCGACATGAAGGAAAAGGTCGATCCCTACATGCAGCCGCTCTACGATGCGCTGAACGATTTCCTGCCGGGAAAGCAGCTGGCCAAGCTGATGGAGGACAAGCGGATCGAGATCGCGCCGCTTGCCTTCATGCGCGGGCGAACGCTGTCGAACGCTTTCGTCGTGCTGGACGAGGCGCAAAATGCCACCACCATGCAGATGAAGATGTTTCTCACCCGTCTGGGCGAAGGCTCGCGCATGGTCGTCACCGGCGACCGCAGCCAGGTCGATTTGCCGCGCGGAATGCCTTCGGGGCTGGCCGATGCCGAACGATTGCTGAAATCGGTGCCGGGGATCGGCTTCAACTACTTCACCTCGGCCGACGTTGTCCGCCACCCGCTGGTCGCGGCGATCATCGAAGCCTACGACGCCGACAGCCGCCGGAGCTGACCGCGCCCTGCCCTTCATCTCGCCGCAAATACTCCGGGGGTGCGGGGGCAGAGCCCCCGCCTGCAGCGCGGCCTACACCGCCCACATCCGCAACAGGTTCGACCGCGCCTTCGACAACAGAACCCTGCGCTCTTCGTCTTCCGTCCCGTCGATCGCCCGCCACAGATCGAACAGGATTTCCCGCTTCTGCGGATCGCGCACCCAGCTCGTGACCCAGCCGATCACCACGAGGCGACGGCCCGAAACCACCGGGTTGACCCGGTGCAGCGTGTTCGACGGATAAACGATCGCCTCGCCCGGCCCGAGCTTGAAGGCCCGGTCCTCGACGCGGTCGCCGATCACCAGTTCGCCCCCTTCGTAGCTGTCGGGCGGAGACAGGAACAGGGTGAAGGACACGTCCGCCCGGGCGCCGGCGATCAGGGCATTGTCCACATGGTCGCCATACTGCCCGCCGCCCTCGGTGCGCGACACGATCATCCTGGCCACCGCCTTCGGACAGGCCGCCGCCCGGAACAGGGGATGGGCCAGCAACGCAGATCGCACCTTCTCCAGGACCGCATCGGTGCGCGGCCCCGGCACCGCCTGAAGATTGTCCTTGACGGCCCGCGCGACGGGCCCGGCGCTGGCCCTGCCGTCCTCGAAGTCCAGCGTCAGGGCCGCCTCGCGCAGCACCTGCGCCTCGGTCGCGTTCAGCACGTCGCTCAGAACGATCGGCATCGGATCACTTCAGTTGCAGCGAGATGATCTCGATCCAGCCCGCCGCCCCGTAGAGCACCGACGGATCCCCGCCCACGCGGGTGGCCGACAGCGACGGCAGCAGTGGCGTCACCTTGTCCAGCTGTCCGAGTACCGCGCGCCCGGCATCGGCCACTGCCGCATCCTCCGATGCCGCCAGGGCCTCGGCCCGGGCCCGCGCGGTGGCGACGAACCCCCATGCGTCGCGGTATTCGGGGGCGAATGTGACCTTGCCATCCTCCACGCCGCCGTCGAAATCGGCGGCCGCCGCGGCAACCAGCTCCCTGATCGAGAGCACCCGGTCGCGCGGCGCGATCTGCGCCGCCGTCCGTGCCGCGTCGATGGCCGTCAGAAGGGCGGCTTGCCGCCGTGCCACGGTCGCGGCGTCGGCTCCGCCCGCCACCGCCTCGGCAAAGGCGCGGGATTCGTTCTCGAATGGCGGGGAGCCGAACGTCTCCAGATCGTCCCTCACCTGCTCGTAATCGGCATGGTGCGCGTTTTCCAGATGCTCTTGCGCCTGCGCTACCGCGCCTGCTGCGTAAAGCCCGCCGACGATCCGCACGGTTGCCTCGAACATGCCCAGTTCGGTCAGGAAGCCCGCCGGCCCGTTGCTGCGGGAAACGCCGCTTTCGCCAGCCTCTCCCGCTTCGCCCGCCTCTCCGGCCTCGGCCGCGGGCCGCAGCACCGCGCCGGCGTCGCCCGCCTCGCCGCCGTCGCCGGCCGCAAGGGCGGGGGGCACCTGTGCTGCCGCCAGTCCCGTGGCCGCAATCAGCATCCACCTGCGCGGCTCGACCAGCCGAAAGTCACCCTTGCCAGGCCTTGTCATGCTTGCATTCCTTATTTCCGAGTTTTTTTATCGGATAAATCCTCCGCCCGCCTCCGTCAACCGAAAATCCCCTGTCCTCCGGCGAAGGACCGGGATAGTTTGCCGGCATGAACGATATCCCGACAATCGAGCTGACCATCGACGACGATCGCTGGCACGCGCTGGATCTTGCCGCGCTGGCCCGGCGCGCCCTGTCCGGGGCGCTGGCGTTTCCCGAGTTGGGAGTGGAAACGCAATGCGAGGTCAGCCTGCTGGCCACCGATGATGCCCGCATCGCCGAACTCAACGGCGAATTCCGTGGTCGGTCGGCGCCCACCAACGTTCTCAGCTGGCCCGCGCAGGACCTGACCCCGCAACGGGCCGGCGGCCGCCCCGTCCCGCCACGGCCCGATTTCACCGGCGAGATCGCCCTTGGCGACATCGCGATTTCCTTCGACACCTGCGCCCGCGAGGCCCGCGCCGCAGGCAAGCCGATGGAGGACCACGTGACCCACCTGCTCGTTCACGGTCTGCTGCACCTGCTGGGCTATGACCATGTCCGTGACCCGGATGCCACTTTGATGGAGGGGCTGGAGACGCGGATACTTGGCAGACTGGGCATCGAAGACCCATATAGGGGATGATCGGGGCCGGACCGGCCCGTTTTGGAAAAGGATCGATGGACGGATCAGACAGTGGCGCCCACGCGCAGCCGGCAAGGGCGGCGGACGCGCGGACGGACGAGGGCGAAAGTCCCGGCGACGGGTCGGGAAACCCCGGTTTCTTCGGACGCATCATCGAGGCCCTGACCCAGGGCGAGGAAAGGCGGGAAGAGGGCGATGCCGCCCGCGAAGGAGCCCGCGACAATCCGCGTGGCATGATGAATCTGCGGCGGCTGCGGGTCGAGGACGTGGCGATTCCCACCGTCGAGATCGTCGCCGTGCCCGATACCATCGGCCTGGACGAGCTGGTGCAGGTGTTTCGCGAAAGCGGGCTCAGCCGGATCCCCGTCTATGAAGGCACGCTGGACCGGCCGCTGGGCTTCGTCCACCTCAAGGACCTGGCGCTGACCCACGGGTTCAATTGCGAAGAGCGGGAATTCGACCTGCGCTCCATGCTGCGCCCGCTGCTGTTCGTGCCGCCGTCCATGCCGATCGGCGTGCTGCTGGCCAAGATGCAGGCGGAACGGCGCCACATGGCGCTGGTGATCGACGAATATGGCGGGGTGGACGGGCTGGTGACCATCGAGGACCTGATCGAACAGGTGGTGGGCGAGATCGAGGACGAACACGACACCGAGGAAGACCGCACCTGGGTCAGGGAAAAGCCGGGCTGCTACGTTGCGCTGGCAAAGACCCCGCTGGAGGAATTCGAGGCCGAGATCGGCCGTTCCCTGACCGCGCATGAGGACGTGGACGAGGAAGAGATCGACACCCTGGGCGGGCTGGTCTTCATGCTTTCGGGGCGGGTGCCCGCGCGCGGAGAGGTGATCGTGCACCCCGACGGCACCGAATTCGAGGTGATGGACGCCGATCCCCGCCGGATCAAGCGGCTGCGCGTCCGGCTGCCGGAGGCCGCTGCATGATCGCCCCGTCCCGCTGGCCATTGTGGCTGCGCGGCGCGGCGGCGGTGCTGTTGGGGGCGCTGGCGGCGCTGGGTCTTGCGCCCTGGGGCTGGTGGCCGCTGACGCTGGCGGGGCTGGCGGCGGTGCCTGCCCTGCTTCTTTCCGCCGAAACCTCGTGGCGCGCGGCGCTGCTCGGCTGGGCCTTCGGGGCGGGCTATTTCGCCCGGGCACTGACATGGATCGTCGAGCCGTTCTTCGTCGAACCCGAGCGCTATGGCTGGATGGCGCCCTTCGCGCTGATTTTCATGGCCGGGGGACTGGCGCTGTTCTGGGGCACGGCTTTCTGGGCGGCACACCGGCTGGCACGGGGGGCAGGGGCGCGGGTCGAACTCGTGATCCTGGCCTTCGGGCTGGCCGAATTCGGCCGCGCCTATCTGCTGACCGGCTTCCCCTGGGCGGGGCTGGCGCAGATCTGGACCGATACCCGCGTGGCGGCGCTTCTGGCATGGATCGGGCCGCATGGGCTGGGGCTGGCCACGCTGGCGGTGGCGTTGCCGCCAGGGCTTGCCCTGGTGCATCGGCCAGGCCCGCGCGCGGTGCTGGCCGGGCTGATCCCGGCGGGGCTGCTGGTGCTGGCCGGCCTTGTCGCGGCGCGTGCGCAGCCCGACATTGCCATGACCGGCAAGACCGTGCGCCTGATCCAGCCCAACGCCCGGCAGGACCGCAAATGGGATCCCGCCTGGATCCCCGTCTATTTCCGCCGGCAGGTGGATTTCACCGCCGCGCCGGGTCAGGACGGGGCGCGCCCGGACCTGATCGTCTGGCCCGAAAGCGCGGTGCCGGTTCTGCTGGACAATGCCGCCTCGGCCTTCGAGGTCATCGCCCGGGCCGCGGAGGGGGTGCCGGTGGCGCTGGGCATCCAGCGGCGCGAGGGCGCGCGGATCTACAATTCGCTGGTGGTACTGGACGAGGCCGGCCGCACCGTCGGCATCTATGACAAGCAGCACCTCGTGCCCTTCGGCGAATACATTCCCTTCGGCGATCTGGCGGCTCGCTTCGGGTTGCGCGGTTTCGCCGCACGCGAGGGACAGGGCTACAGCCCCGGCCCCGGCCCGCAGCTTCTGTCCATGGGCGCGCTGGGCGAGGCGCTGCCGCTGATCTGCTACGAGGCGGTGTTTCCCCAGGACGTGAACCGCGCGCCCGCGCGTCCGCGGATGCTGTTGCAGATCACGAATGACGCGTGGTTCGGAACCCGCTCGGGGCCCTGGCAGCACCTGGCGCAGGCGCGGATGCGGGCCATCGAACAGGGCCTGCCGATGATCCGCGTGGCCAATACCGGAATCTCGGCCATGATCGACCCGCTGGGGCGCATCACCCGCAGCCTGCCGCTGGGCCAGGCGGGGTATCTCGACGCCGAATTGCCGGCGCCTCTGGCGCCGACCCTTTATTCCCGCACCGGCGATGCGCCGGTCTTCGTGCTGCTTCTGGTGCTGGCCGGGGTCGTCGTCATGCAACAACGTGCCCATGCCCGCCAAAAGGGGAGTTGACCCCGCAGGGGTCGCCGCGTAACTGGACCCCTGACCCGTCACAACGGCTTCCTGGCGTGGCGGGGTTACACACCAATGGAGCACCTTTCATGTCCCGCAAGAACTACATCTTCACCTCGGAATCCGTCTCCGAGGGCCACCCCGACAAGGTTTGCGACCGCATTTCCGACGCCGTTCTGGATGCCTTCCTGACCGAAGACCCCTATGCGCGCGTTGCGTGCGAAACCTTTGCCACCACCGACCGCGTCGTGATCGGTGGCGAGGTGCGCGGCCCTGCCAGCGTGATCCAGAGAGTCGAGGAGATCGCGCGTTACTGCGTGCGGGACATCGGCTATGAGCAGGAGGGCTTTCACTGGGCCAACCTGAAGGTGGATAGCTACCTGCATGCCCAGAGCGCCGACATTGCCCAGGGCGTCGATGCCTCGGGCGACAAGGACGAAGGCGCCGGCGACCAGGGCATCATGTTCGGCTATGCCACCAACGAGACCGAAGCGCTGATGCCGGCTCCGGTCCAGTATGCCCACGCGATCCTGCGCCGATTGGCCGAGGTGCGCAAGGACGGCTCCGAGCCCGCGCTGGGCCCGGACGCCAAGTCGCAGCTTTCGGTGATCTACCGCGACAGCCGTCCGGTGGGGGTGAGCTCGGTCGTTCTTTCGACCCAGCATCTCGACCCGGAACTGACCAGCGACGACATCCGCGAGATCGTCGCGCCCTATATCCGCGAAACCCTGCCCGACGGCTGGCTGACCAACGAAACCGAATGGCACGTCAACCCCACCGGCAAGTTCGTGATCGGCGGGCCGGATGGAGATGCGGGCCTTACCGGGCGCAAGATCATCGTCGATACCTATGGCGGCGCGGCCCCGCATGGGGGCGGTGCGTTTTCGGGCAAGGATCCCACCAAGGTGGACCGCTCGGCGGCTTACGCGGCGCGCTATGTCGCCAAGAACATCGTCGCCGCCGGCCTGGCCGACCGCTGCACGCTGCAGCTGAGCTATGCCATCGGGGTTTCCAAGCCGCTGTCGATCTACGTGGATACCCACGGCACCGGCCGCGACGTGCCGGATGCCGAGATCGAAAAGGCCGTGAGCAAGGTGATCGACCTCAGCCCGCGCGGCATCCGCGAACATCTGAAGCTGAACAAGCCGATCTATCAGCGCACCGCGGCCTATGGCCATTTCGGCCGCGAACCCGATGCCGAGGGCGGCTTCAGCTGGGAGCGGACCGACCTCGTGGACGCGCTGAAAAGGGCCGTCTGAGGGGGCATTCATGCCGAAAACGGATGTATCGGGGCTGACCCAGCTGGGCGCGAATGTCGAGGCGCCCGCCAGCCCTGAAGAGGCCGTTCTGGAAAAGGTGCCCGCGTCCCATGCGGGCACCGACTATGTGGTGCGCTTCACCGCGCCAGAATTCACCTCGATCTGTCCGATGACCGGCCAGCCGGATTTCGCGCATATCGTGATCGACTACATCCCCGACGAATGGCTGGTGGAAAGCAAGAGCCTCAAGCTCTACCTCCATTCCTTCCGCAACCACGGCGCATTCCACGAGGATTGCTCGATCGACATCGGCAAGCGTCTGGTGGACCTGCTGGCCCCGAAATGGCTGCGCATCGGCGCCTACTGGTATCCGCGCGGCGGCATCCCGATCGACGTGTTCTGGCAGACGGGCGATCCGCCGGCAGGCGTCTGGATTCCCGATCAGGGCGTCGCACCCTATCGCGGGCGGGGTTGAGGTCGGGCCCGGTGGTCAGGCCCCCAGTGATCAGGCCCGGTGCCGGGCCAGAAAGCGGCGCACGTCGCGCTCTGACGGCTTGACCCCCGTGAACACCTCGACATAGGCCGGCATCCGCGCGATCCGCGCCGCGCGATCCTCGCTCACCCGCATCGAGATGTATCCGATCTGGGTATAGATCACCGTCATGGCGCGCACCTCGGCTTCGGCCACCTCATAGCCGAAGCGGGTGAACATCGCCTCGATCGCCGCCTTGCGCCGGGCATCGGCACGGTCCAGCCGTTCCTGCAGGGCCGGATCGTTGCGTGCCCAGTTGCGGATGGCCAGATCGAGCCCCGCGTCGAACAGCGCGTCATCTAGCCAGCAGTCGAACAGGTTGAACATCGCCTCGCAGATGTTTTCCGCATAGGCCTCGCAGCGCGCCACGAGCTGTCCGGTATTGCGTTCCTCCCAGCGTCGGACCAGGGCCTCCAGCAGGGCGTCGCGGTCCTTGAAATGCCAGTAGAAGCTGGTGCGCGACAGACCCAGCCGCTGCGCCAGCGGCATCACCTTGACCGCCTCGACGCCGGCCTCTTTCAGCAACGCGCAGGCGCCGCGCAGCCACGCCTCTTCTGATCCTCGCCGGCGGGTTGTGGTCCTCATATCCATGCCGTGCCCTTAACAGCGGCCGGTCGGTTCGGCAACAAACTTGACATGATGGTATCTATGCTCGACACATATGTCGAGAAACCGGTTCGTGACGGGAGGAGTGGCGATGACGGCAGCCGGGGCGCCGGGAACGGCGCGGCAGCGGGCACGGCGCGGGCGGACGGGCGGAGGGGCCGCGCCCAACGCTCATCTTCGGGTGCCGTGGATCACCCGGCGCATTCCGCCCCACGACCTTCTGGATGAGGACAGCCTCGAGCGGATCGAGCGGACCTCCGAGCGCATCCTCGCCGAGATCGGTATCGAGTTCCGGGACGATCCGGAAACCGTGCGCCTTTTTCGTGAAGCCGGAGGAGAGGTGCGGGAGATCTCGAAAGAGGTCTGGAACATCCGGTTCGAACCGGGGATGATCCGGGAGATCCTGAAGACCGCGCCATCCCGCTTCACCCAGCACGCCCGCAATCCGGCCAACTCGGTCGAGATCGGTGGCGACGCGGTGGTCTTCGCGCCCTCCTACGGCTCGCCCTTCGTGATGGACCTGGACCGTGGCCGCCGCTACGGCACCATCGAGGACTTCCGGAACTTCGTGAAGCTGGGCCAGTCCTCGCCCTGGCTGCATCATTCGGGAGGCACGATCTGCGAGCCCACCGACATCGCGGTGAACAAGCGCCATCTCGACATGGTCTACGCCCATATCCGCCATTCCGATCGGGCGTTCCTGGGCTCGGTCACCGCGCCGGAACGCGCCGCCGATTCGATCGGGATGTGCCGGATCCTGTTCGGCGCGGATTTCGTTGACCGGAACTGCGTGATCATGGGCAATTTCAACACCACCTCGCCGCTGGTGATCGACGGGGTGACTTCGCGCGGGATCCGTACCTATGCGGCGGCGGGGCAGGGGTCGATCCACCTGCCGTTCCTGCTCGGCGGGGCGGTGTCTCCCCTGACCATGGCCGGATCGGTGGCGCAGTGCCTTGCCGAAAGCATGACTTCCTGCGCCATCGCCCAGCTTGTCCACCCCGGCGTGCCCGTGGTGCTGGGTTCGTTCCAGTCCACCATATCGCTTCGTTCGGGCTCGCCCACCTTCGGCACGCCCGAGGCGGCGCTGGGCTCGCTGGCGATGGGGCAACTGGCGCGGCGGCTGAACCTGCCGCTGCGCTGCGCCGGCAATTTCACCAATTCCAAGCTGCCCGATGCGCAGGCGATGAGCCAGGGGCTGATGTCGATGATGTCGGCGGTGCAGTGCGGGGCGAACTACATCCTGCACTCGGCCGGGTTCCTCGACGGGCTGCTGTCCATGTCCTACGAGAAGTTCGTGATGGACACCGACCTGTGCGGCGCCCTGCACGTGTATCTGCGCGGGATCGAGGTGAACGAGGATGCGCTGGGTTTCGAGGCTCTGGCCGAACTGGGTCCGGGGCAGCATCTGTTCTCGACCGCGCACACGCTGCGCCACTATCAGACCGCGTATTGGGACAGCGCGCTGGACGACAACCAGCCTTGGGAGACGTGGGATGAGCAGGGAAGGATCGACATGGCCGCCCGCGCCAATGCCCGCTGGAAGAAGCTGTTGGCGGAATACGAGGCCCCGCCGCTGGATGACGGAATCGATGAAGGCCTGCGGGATTTCATGGCCCGAAAGAAGGAGGCGGTTCCGGATGCCTGGTATTGAGGATTTCGGATCGCTCGCGCGATCCGACCGCGTGGGGGGCTCCGCCCCCCGCCTTCGGCTCCCCCCGGGATATTTCTGGCCAGAAAAAGACCCGGGCACGTTCTTCATCTCGCTGGCAATACTCCCGCCGGAGGCATCGCGGCGCGCCGTAGGCGCGACGCAAACGGAAGGAGTGCCGCGTAGCGGCGCATTCTGGTAGAACCCGTGTGGAAAACGGAACCGAACCCATGCCCAACGACCCGCTGCTGCAACCCTTCCGGCTGAAGCACCTGACGCTTCGCAACCGGATCATGACCACCAGTCACGAACCGGCCTATCCCGAGGACGGAATGCCGAAGGACCGCTACCGTGCCTATCACGAAGAGAGGGCGAAGGCGGGGGTGGCGCTGACCATGACAGCGGGTTCGGCGGTGGTGTCGAGAGACAGCCCTCCGGTCTTCAACAACATCCTGGCCTGGAAGGACGAGGTGGTGCCGTGGGTCCGGCGGCTGACGGATGCCTGCCACGAACATGGCGCGGCGGTGATGATCCAGCTGACCCATCTGGGCCGGCGCACCAGTTGGGACAAGGGTGACTGGCTGCCCTCGGTGTCGTCCTCGCGTCACCGCGAGCCCGCCCACAAGGCCTTTCCCAAGCTGGTGGAGGACTGGGACATCGCCCGGATCATCGCCGATTTCGCCGATGCCGCCGCGCGGATGAAGGACGGCGGCATGGACGGGATCGAGCTTGAGGCCTATGGCCATCTGATCGACCAGTTCTGGTCGCCGCTGACCAACGATCTGGATGGGCCGTATGGTGGCGCGTCGCTGGACAGCCGGATGAGGTTCGGACTCGACGTGATTTCCGCGATTCGCGCCCGTGTGGGGAAGGATTTCATCCTCGGCGTTCGCTTTACCGCCGACGAGACCCATCCCGGCGGGATCACGCCCGAGATCGGGGTCGAGATGGCGAAGCGGCTCGAGGCCACGGGGCAGGTCGATTTCATCAACGTGATCCGCGGTCGCATCCATACCGACCCGGCGCTGACCGACGTGATTCCGGTGCAGGGGATGCGCAGCGCGCCGCATCTGGATTTCGCCGGCAGGGTGCGGGCTGAAACGGGGCTGCCCACCTTCCATGCCGCGCGCATTGCCGATGTGGCTACGGCCCGGCACGCGGTGGCCCAGGGGCTTCTGGACATGGTCGGCATGACGCGAGCGCACATGGCAGATCCCCATATCGTCAGGAAGATCATGGAGGGGCGCGAGCATGACATCCGTCCCTGTGTCGGCGCCACCTACTGCCTGGACCGGATCTACCAGGGGGCGCCGGCGCTGTGCATTCACAACCCGGCCACGGGGCGCGAGCTGTCGATGCCGCATGTGATTGCGCCGGCCGCCGAACGCAGGAAGGTGGTGATCGTGGGGGCCGGACCCGGCGGGCTCGAGGCCGCGCGGGTGGCGGCCGAGCGGGGCCACGACGTGATCGTGTTCGAGGCCACCCCCGAGCCGGGCGGTCAGGTGCGGCTTGCCGCGCGCAGCCCGCGCCGGCGCGAGATGATCGGCATCATCGACTGGCGCATGGCGCAATGCGCGGCGCGCGACGTGGTGTTCCGGTTCAACACATGGGCCGAGGCATCGGATGTGCTGGCCCTGGATCCGGACGTGGTGATCGTCGCCACCGGCGGGTTGCCCGCCACCGAACTGTTCGAGGGCGGCGAGGAGAACGACCTGATGGTAACAAGCTGGGACATCCTGTCGGGCGATGTGAAACCCGAGGGGTCGGTCCTGATCTACGACGAAGCCGGCGATCACGCCGCGCTGCAGGCGGCCGAGATGGTGGTGAATGCGGGCGCAAAGGTCGAGGTGATGACCCCCGACCGGACCTTTTCGCCGGACGTCATGGGGATGAACCTCGTGCCCTACATGCGCAGCCTGCAGGGCAGGGCCGCGACCTTCACCATCGCCCGGCGTTTGACCGGCGTGCGCCGGGCGGGCAACCGGATGGTTGCCACCATCGGTACCGACTACAGCGACCACAGCCACGAGGCCGAGTACGATCAGGTGGTGCTCAACTATGGCACCCGGCCGCTGGCCGACCTCTATTTCGAGCTGAAACCGCATTCGGTGAACCTGGGCGAGGTCGATTACGACGCGCTCATCGAAGGCCGTCCGCAGCGGGTGGCGACCAACCCGGATGGCCGCTTCCGCCTGTTTCGCATCGGCGATGCGGTGTCGTGCCGCAACACCCATGCGGCGATCTACGACGCCCTGCGGCTGATGAAGGACATCTAGATGCGGCTGGGCGTGATCGGAACCGGAGAGATTGCCAGCGCCGCCCTGCGCGGGATCGCCGCGGATGGGCACGACATCGTGGTATCGGAGCGCAGCCGCGCCCGCTCGGCGGCGCTGGCGGCCGCGTTCCCGAACGTCTCGGTTGCGCGGAACCAGGCCGTGCTGGATCGCTCCGAGGTGGTGTTCCTGGGGCTCGTGGCCGGGGTGGCGGCGCAGGTTCTGAAGGAACTCCGCTTTCGCCCCGATCTTCGCGTGGTCAGCTTCATGGCCGGGGTTGCGCTGGACGAGGTGCAGGACATGGTGCGCCCGGCCCGCGCGGCTGCCGTCATGATTCCCTTTCCGGCCATCGCCCGAGGGGGATCGCCGATCATGGTGCATGGCGATGCGGGGCTGATTCGCGGCATCTTTGGCGTGCGGAACCGGGTGTTCGAACTGGCCGGCGATGACGAAATGGCGGCATGGCTCTGCGCGCAGGCGGTGCTGTCGCCGGTCGTTCGGATGGTAGGTGACGCGGCCGGCTGGCTGCGGCGGCGTGCGGCGAATCCGGAGGACGCCGAGGAATTCCTGCGCCTGCTCGTGGCATCGAGCCTTTCCGCCAGCGACTGTGCATCGCTGATCGCGGCGCTTGATACCCCCGGCGGATACAACCGGCGCCTGCGGCGGTACATGGAAGAGGGCGGGATGCGCGAGCGGCTGCTCCGAGGGCTCGACCGTCTGGAGGGCGAGGCATGAAGTTTCCGCACATGTTCAGCCCGGTGCAACTGCGCCACCGAAGGCTGCGCAACCGCGTGGTTTTCGGTGCGCATACCACGAACATGAGCGTCGAAGGCCTGCCCGGCGACCGGCACCTGGCCTATTACGTCGAACGGGCAAAGGGGGGCGCCGCGATGATCGTGATCGAGCCGATGCCGGTTCACCCTTCGGCGGTGCTCACGCGCGGCAACTTCCGTCCCGGCACCGACGCGGTGATCCCGCATTTCCGCCGCATCACCGAGGCCGTGCACGACGAGGGCGCGGTGATCGTGCAACAGCTCTACCACGTGGGTGCGCATGGCGATGCGGACAATTCCTGGCACGCGCACTGGTCGCCCTCGGGCGGGCCCAGCTGGCACGACAGCGATGGCAGCCACGCCATGAGCGAGGCCGAGATCGAGGAAACCATCGACGGCTTCGTGCAGGCCGCGATCCGCTGCCGGAAGGCCGGCTTCGACGGGGTCGAGGTCTGGGCCGCCTATCATTGCCTGCTCGACCAGTTCTGGACGCCGTTTTCCAATACCCGCGACGACAGGTGGGGCGGCAGCCTTGAAAACCGCACCCGGCTTTCGCGCGAGATCTGCCACCGCATCCGGCGGGCCTGTGGCGAGGATTTCATCATCGGGCTGGCGGTCAATGACGAACCCGACGTGCCCGCCGCGCTGAGCCGCGAGAGCATGGCCGAGATCGTGGCCCTGCACGACGCCGAAGAGGCGATGGACTACGTCACCTGCGGCGTGGGCAGCTATTTCGACTTCTACAAGCTGATGCCGACCTTTCTGTACGGCGAAAAGCTGGGGGTCGATCTGGCGGCGTCGCTGAAGGGCGCGGTGAAACATGCCCTCGTCACGGCCGAGGCGCATATCCGCACGCCGGAGAACGCCAATACCGTTCTGGGCGCCGGAGAGGCGGATCTGGTATCCATCGTGCGCGGCCAGATCGCCGACCCGCATCTGGTGGCAAAGGCGGCCGAGGGGCGCGACGAGGACGTGCGCGGCTGCATCTCCTGCAATCAGCAATGCTGGGGCCGGCGCAGCCGGGACTACTGGATTTCGTGTCTCGTGAACCCGTCGGTGGGGCGCGAACACGAATGGGGCGGGGACCGGTTCACGCCATCGCCCGCACCGAAATCGGTTCTGGTGGTGGGCGGCGGCCCGGCGGGGCTGGAATGCGCGCGGGCGGCGGCCGAGCGTGGCCACAAGGTGACGCTGGCCGAGGCCGGCCCCGAGATTGGCGGCCAGTTCCGGCTGGCGGGCCTGCAGCCGCGCCGGGGGCAGGTCACCGACCTTCTGGGCTGGTATCGCCGGCAACTGGAACGTCTGGGTGCCGATCTGCGCTACAACTGCTTCATGGATGCGGGCGACATTGCCGCGTTCGATGCCGACCGGGTGATCCTCGCCACCGGCGCGCTGCCCCCCGGCACCGGGTTCCAGCGCGCCCTGCCGCATCTGGCCACATTGCCGGGGCTGGAGCGCGGCCGCGTCTGGTCGGCCGAGGATGTGATGACCCGCGCCGCCCGGCCCGGCCGCCGCGTGATCGTGCTGGACGAGGGCGGCAACTGGCGCGGCTGCGGCACGGCCTGGTGGCTGGCCGAGCAGGGGCACGAGGTCACCATCGTCACGCCGGACGCGCTGGTGGGCAAGGAACTGCAGCGCAGCGCCACCGACTGGCCACTGCGGCGCAATCTCGCCCGGCTGGGGGTGCGGTTCATGACCGACAGCGCCATTGCCGAATGGACCGGGCGGGGCGCGCAGGTTCTGTCACTGCTCTCCGGTGCGCAAGAGCTGATCGAAGCCGACGATCTGGTCATGGTCACGGCCAACCACGCCGACATGGGCCTGCGCGACGAGCTTGAACGACGCGGCATTGCTCCGGTCCTGATCGGCGACGCCAACGGCCCGCGCAATGCCGCCCTTGCCATCTTCGAAGGCCGCAAGGCCGCGCTGGCGCTCTGAGCCGGTCGCTTGCGCCCCATTGCGGGTTGCGGCATTCAGGACGCATGACCCTGAACCCCGCCGACGCGGCTTTTGCCGAGATCCTGCGCGCGCAGCTCCCGCCCGAGGTGCTCCGCCCGGCCGAACCCCGTTACCTGGAGGAGCCGCGCGGCCTGTTCCGGGGCCGGTGCGGCGTGCTGGCGCTGCCCCGCAATACCGACGAGGCCGCCACCCTCGTTGCGCTGGCGGCTGCCCATCGGGTGCCGGTGGTGCCCTATGGCGGTGGCACCGGGCTTGTCGGCGGACAGGTGCGCCCCGAAGACCCCGCGCCGCTGGTGATCTCGCTGGAG
>JALTNO010000098.1 GCA_027000645.1 Paracoccaceae bacterium
TGACCGCCATCGGCGGCGCGCGCCGCACCGCGCGGCACGCGGGCATCGGCGTGCGCGGCGCGGTCTTTCGCGTCTATGTGGCCGCCGGGATGATCACCGCGCTGGCGGGCATCTTTTACGCCGCGCGTCTGGTCTCGACCAGCGCCGACACCGGCCGCAACTGGGAAATGCTGGCGCTGACCGCCGTGGTCATGGGGGGGGTCAGCCTGGCCGGCGGCAAGGGCTCGGCCATGCGCGCGCTGATCGGGGCGATGATTGTGATGCTGCTCACCAACGGGCTGTTGCGCATGGGCGTGGGCGGCGGCGCCAGTTCGGTGGTGCTGGGGCTGATGCTGCTGGGGGCGGTTGCCATCGACGTGAAATGGTCGCGCAATCGCTACAAGCTGATCAAGAAGATATATGTCGTGCCTGCCTATAACCGCCTGCCCGACGTGATCGACGTGCGTCCCGGCTCCGGCAGCCTTTTCGAGATCAACGACCGCCTGTCCGGGGCCGAGCCGATCGGGCTTGGCCAGGTCGAAGGCCCCGAGGACATCATCCTCGACCGAGAGGGCCGGCTTTACGCGGCCTGCCGGCAGGGGCGCATCATCCGCTTTTCCGGCGAGAACTTCGAACATGCCGAAACCTTCGTGCAGATGGGGGGGCGGCCCTTGGGCATGGCGTTTGACCGGGACGATAACCTGATCCTGTGCAATGGCGGCATGGGGCTTTACGGCGTGCGCCCCGATGGCGAGGTCTGGCGCATCACCGACCAGACCAACCGTTCGTGGTGGAAGCTCAACGACGACAGCCGCCTGCGCCTGGCCGACGATCTGGACATCGCGCCCGACGGCAGGATCTATTTCTCCGAAGCCACCGAGCGTTACGAGATGCATTCCTGGCTGCTCGACGGCATGGAGGCGCGCGGCAACGGGCGCATCGTCTGCCACGACCCGGCCACCGGCAGGACCCGCACCGTGCTGCGCAACCTGCAATTCCCCAACGGCATCTGCACCGCCCATGACGGCCGTTCGATACTGTTTGCCGAAACCTGGGCCTGCACCGTCAAGCGCTACTGGATCGCCGGGCCGAAGAAGGGCCGGGCGGAAACGGTGCTCGAGCACATGCCCGGCTCGCCCGACAACATCAACCGCGCCTCGGACGGCAGCTACTGGCTGGCCATCGTCGGGGTGATGACGCCGAGCTACCACCTGGCCATGCGCCACCCGGATTTTCGCAAGCGCATGACCAAGCGGACCTCGGCCGACGAATGGCTCTTGCCCAACATCAACCGCGGCTGCGTGGTCAAGTTCGACGACCGGGGCCGCATCCTCGACGTGCTGTGGGACCTGGGCGGCAAGGATCACCCGGTGGTCACCTCGATGCGCGAGCACCGCGGCTATCTCTACCTCGGCGGCATCTTCAACAACCGCGTCGGGCGGGTGAAGCTGAAGGGCGCCGACCCCGACTGGTATGGCCCCGACAGCTACTGGGGGGCGCGCGATGGCTAGCCAACTGGTGGAATATCTGCGCGAGGTGCTGCGCCCCAACCGCGACCGCCACGGCATCCCGCCGCTCGACGGCGCCTGGCGGGCCAATGACGCGCTGGAGCAGCTTGAGGTCGCGGCCCGCATTGAGGCCCCCGACGACATCGTGGCAGGCGCGGATGGCGCGCTCTTCGTCAGCAGCGGCCAGCGCCTGTTGCGGCTGGACCCCGGAACCGGCGCGCCGCCCCGCGAGGTGGCGCGCGCCGAGGTGCCGCTGGGCGGGCTCTGCGCCGATGGCAATGGCGGGGTGCTGGCCTGCGCGGCCGGCCTGGGCGTGGTGCGCATCGGCCCGGATGGCGCCATGACAACGCTGGGCGGGCCCGAGAGCGCGGCGCCGCGCCACGCCACCGCGGTTCTGGCGCTGCCTGATGGCAGCGTGCTGGCCTGCGAGGGCGCGCGCGACCATGCCCCCGCCGACTGGGTGCATGACCTGATGGGCAAGGGCGCCTCGGGCCGGCTGATGCGCCTTGATCCGGGCACCGGGCGCTGGCAGGTGCTCGACGAGGGGCTCGCCTGGCCCGCGGGGCTGTGCCTTGCGCCTGACGGTAGCGCGGTGCTGATGACCGAGGCTTGGCGCCACCGGCTCCTGCGCTATCCGGCAGGCGACATCCGCCGCGAGACGCGGGACGTGGTGATCCCCAACATGCCCGGCTATCCCGCGCGCATCCGTCCGGCGGGGGATGGCGGCTACTGGATGAGCCTTTTTGCCATGCGCACGGCGCTTGTGGAGCTGGTGCTTGAGGAAACCGCCCTGCGCGAAGAGATGATCGAGACCATGGAGCCCGCCCACTGGATGGCCCCGGCGCTGGCGCCCGGCGATGATCCGCATGAATTCACCCAGCTGGGGCGGGTGCGGGTGCTGGGCTATCTCAAGCCCTGGGCGCCGCCGCGCTCCTACGGGCTGGTGGTGCGGATCGATCCGCTGGGGCAGCCGCTGGCATCGCTGCACAGCCGCGCCGATGGCACTCGGCACGGCATCACCGGGGTTGCGGCGATCGGCGGCGTCCTCTGGATCGCGGGCCAGGGCTGCGGGCTGATCCTCAGGGCAGAGGCGGAGGACCTGACATGACGCGCGCCAGGGAAGCCGACAGCGCCACACGGCCCATCCTGGAACTGATCGGCGCAACCAAGTCCTATCAGGGTGCGCATGCCCTGTCGCAGGTGGATTTCGACCTGGCGGCCGGCGAGGTGCATGCGCTGGTGGGCGAAAACGGCGCCGGCAAGTCCACCCTGTGCAAGGCGCTGGCGGGCGCGATCCCGCTCAGCGCCGGAGAAATGCGGCTCGACGGCCGTCCGGTCGCCTTTGCCAGCCCCGGGGAGGCGCTCGCCCACGGCATTGCCATGGTCTATCAGGAAACCAGCCTCGTCGCCGGCATGAGCGTGGCGCAGAACCTCGAACTGGGGCGCGAGCGCTTCTTCAACAGCCTGCGGCAGCTCAATGTGCGCGCCCAGCAGACCCTGCAATCGTTGAATTTCGACATCGACCCGACCCTGCCGGTGGCGCTTCTGGGCGCCGCCCAGCGGCAGATGGTGGAAATCGCCCGTGCCGTGGTGGCCGATGCCCGCATCATCATCTTCGACGAACCCACCGCCTCGCTGTCGCCGGAAGAGACGCAAACCTTCTTCGACCTGGTGCGCAGGCTGCGCCGCAAGGGCCTGTCGATCGTCTTCATCAGCCACGCGCTGGAAGAGGCGCTGACCCTTGCCGACCGCATCACCGTGCTGCGCGACGGGCAGAAGGTGGTGTGCGACGCGGCGCGACGGTTCGACCGCGACCGGCTGGTGCGCGCCATGGTGGGGCGCGATCAGGATGCGGGCACCGCTCGCCGTCCGGCCCGCATCCGCGCCGGGGAGCCGCGCGAAAAGGTGCTGGAGGTCGAAAATGTGGTCGGCGCAAACCTTGTGCAGAACATGTCCTTTTCGGTCTATGCCGGCGAGGTGACGGGCATGGCCGGGCTGGTGGGCTCGGGCCGCACCGAGATCGCCCAGATCATCGCGGGCGTTCAGAAGCGCCGCGTGCTGTATGGCGGCATGATCTATCTCAGGGGGCGGCCCGTGCGCTACCGGGTGCCGCGCCAGGCGATCAATGACGGCATCGTCTATGTCACCGAGGACCGCAAGGTGAACGGCTTTTTCGAGACCATGAACGCGGCCGACAACATCTATCTGGGCTGGCTGGCGACAAGGCTGGGGCGGCGCGCGCTGATCTCGCCCGCCGAACGCCGCAGGATCGGCGCCGAATGGGCCGGGCGGGTCAATATCCGGGCGTTGTCGGAGGATGCCACGATCAACGAGATGTCGGGCGGCAACCAGCAGAAGGTGGTGATCGCCAAGTCGCTCGTGCAAAAGCCCCGGCTGGTGATCTTCGACGAGCCCACCAAGGGCGTTGACGTGGGCACCATCCCGCAGATTCACGGGCTGATCCGCGAGCTAGCCGACAGCGGTGTGGCGGTATTGGTGATCTCCTCCTACCTGCCCGAGATCCTGGCGCTTTCCGACCGCATCCTGGTCGCCCAGCAGGGCCGGATCGCCGAGGAATTCAGCCCCGAGGATGCCACCGAGGAAAAGATCATGTTCGCGGCCGTCCATTGAGCGGAGGCCCGCACCAGAGAGGGAGATACAGCCATGACCACACGCAAAGGCGAACGCAGCTTCGACGCCCGGCGCACAATGCTGCCGGACTACATCGCGCTCAATGCCCGGTGGCACCACGACAAGCCGGCGATCATCGCCGGCGAGCGCACGCGCACCTGGGCCGAGCTCGACGCTGCCACCAATCGCGTTGCCAATGCGCTGATCGGCATGGGGCTTGCCCACGGTGATCGGGTCGGGCTGGTGATGGAGAACTCCATCGAGATGGTCGAGATTCTGCTGGGCGTGCTCAAGGCCGGCATGGTGATCGCGCCGATCAACCTCACCGTGCCGGACGACGCGGTGATCCGCATGCTCGAAGATGCCTCGGCCCGGGCGGTGTTCGTCTCGGCGGGGCAGGCCGACCGGCTGGAAGGCCGTCTGCCCGATGCCGTGGCCGCCAATGCCATTCTGGTGGGGGGCGAACGTCCCGGCTGGCGCGCCCATACCCGGCTGATGGCCGAGGCTTCGGCTGAAAACCCCGGCGTGCATATCGACCCCGACGACTGGCTGCATGTGATGTATTCCTCGGGCACCACCGGCCTGCCCAAGGGGATCGTGCATACCCACGGCAACCGGATGCGTTGGGTCTATGACCTGTCGGTGCATTACCGCTATCACCCGGATGCGCGGGTGCTGATCTCAGTGGGGCTGTTCTCCAACTTTTCCTGGGCGCCGCTGCAGGTGGCGGTGATGCTGGGGGCCACCGTGGTGATGCTCGATGCCTTCAGCCCGCGCGGGTTTCTGGAGGCTGTCCAGACCCACCGCGTCACCCATGCGGCGATGGTGCCGGTGCAATACCAGCTAATCCTGGCCGATCCCGAGCAGGCGCGTTACGACCTCTCTTCGCTGGAAAGCCTGATCTGCGGCGGCTCGGCCCTGCACGAGGATCTGCAAAAGGCGATGTTCGCGCGCTTTCCCTGCGGTTTCTTCGAGATGTATGGCACCACCGAAGGCGCCATGACGGTGATTTCGCCCTGGGAAAAGAAGTTGCACCCCGGCGCGGTGGGCCGGCCGTTTCAGGGCGGCGACATTCGCATCATAGACCGCGAGGGGAACGAGCTGCCGCCGGGCGAGGCCGGCGAGATCGTCACCATCACCGCGCATCTGATGGAGGGCTACCTGAACCGCCCCGAGGCCAATGCCGAGGCCATATGGATGGGCCCCGACGGGCGCAACTGGCTGCGCACCGGCGATGTCGGGCTGATCGACGAAAACGGCCTGCTGCATGTGCTCGACCGGATCAAGGACATGATCGTGTCGGGCGCCCAGAACATCTTTCCCGCCGACATCGAGGCGGTGATGAGCCAGCACCCGGACGTGGTCTTTGCCACGGTGATCGGGGTGGCGCATCCGAAATGGGGCGAAACGCCGCTGGCCATCGTCACCCCGCGCGAGGGCGCCGAATCCGGTGAGGAGGACATCACCGTCTGGACCAACGAACGCGTCGGCAAGCGCCAGCGGATCGCGGGCACGGTGTTCACCGACGACATCCCGCGCAACCCCAACGGCAAGGTGCTCAAGCGCTTCCTGCGCGAGCGTTACGGCGATTACGTAACCGGCCGCGCCAATGGCTGAGGATGAAAGCCGCGTCTGCCGCCTGCTGGGCTGCCGCCATCCGGTGCTGCAGGGCGCGATGAGTCTGGTCAGCAACCCGGAACTGGTGGCGGCGGTGTCCAATGCCGGCGGTTTCGGCGTGCTGGCCAGCGCGCCGATGCCCGCGCCCGACATGCTGCGCGACCAGATCCGCCGCACACGCGCCCTGACCGACCGCCCCTTCGGCGTGAACATGGTGGGCTTTAACCCCCGCTCGCCCGACTTCGCGCGGGTCGCCATCGAGGAAGGCATCGGCGCCGTCACCCTGTCGGCGGGGCTCGCGCCCGAACTTGTCGCGCTTCTCAAGGACGCCGGGCTTGTCGTTGTTGCGGTGGTGCCTTCGGTGGCGCTGTCGCGGCGGGCCGAAAGCCTGGGCGCCGACCTGATCGTGGCCGAGGGCATGGAATCGGGCGGCGCGCAGGGGGATGCCGGTATCGGCACCCTGACCCTGGTGCCAGCGGTGGTGGATGCGGTTTCGGTCCCGGTGATCGCCGCCGGCGGCATTGCCGACAGGCGCGGCTTTCGCGCCGCCTTTGCGCTTGGCGCCGAGGGCGTGCATATGGGCACGCGGTTCCTGGCCTCGACGGAATGCGCGGTCCATGACCGGTGCAAGGAGCTGATCTGCGCGGCGGGGGTCGATTCAACCACGCTGATCCCGCTCAGACGCTTTCGCGCCCGCGTCCTGCAGGGCCCGGCGACCGAGCGCTACCTGGACGACCCCTCGCACGAAGCCCTTTCCGCGCTGGAACGCGTGCAGGAAAGGGTGTTCCTGGGCGGAGAAACCGATCTCGGGCCGGTAGCGGCCGGCCAATCTGCGGGACTGATCCACAGGGTCCTGCCTGTTGCCGAGATCATCGCGGAGATTGTGGGGGCGCGGGCTGCTGCGCGCTAGTAGTTGTCTCCCGCATCAAAACCCCCGCGGAGGTTCACTCCGGGCGCGTTGATGCACCGGTGGCTTGCACTTTGGCCTGCTCTCACGCCCAGAGAACGTTCGCCCCCGGTCTCGTCCCCTCCGCCAACGCGACCGAAATCCAACCATTGATGCCTAACTAGCAACGATCTGCCGTGGCCGTGTGCCGGCGAGTCGGCCATGCAGGACCGTGTGCGCCAGAAGGCTCGTTGCTCCGGCAATAAATCC